>CAIWFB010000328.1 GCA_903911825.1 uncultured Verrucomicrobia subdivision 3 bacterium | reverse complement strand
GGCGAAGAAGCCCTGCGCATGATTCCGCAGGAGCCGCCGGATGTGGTGCTGATGGATATTTTTTTGCCGCGCATGTCAGGTATTGAATGCACGGTGCGACTCAAGGCGCTGTTGCCGCAAACCCAAATCGTCATCCTCACTGCGATGGATGATCAAGAGCTAGTATTTCTGGCGTTGGAAGCCGGTGCCGACGGTTATTTGCTCAAACGCACGAAGCCCGCAGATTTGCGCACCGCGCTGCTGGATGTGTTGGGCGGCGGCGCACCGATGACCAGCCAGATCGCCCGGCGCGTGATCGAGTCGTTTCGCCAGAAGGCAAAAATCCGTGACGAATCCGTCCGCCTATCCGTTCGGGAAGAGCAGATTCTCGTGCTGCTTTCGCAAGGCTATTCCAACAAGTTGATCGCGGACAAACTTGAGTTGAGCATTGATACCGTGTGCAGCCACTTGGAGCACGTTTTCACCAAGCTGCACGTCAGTTCGCGCACCGAGGCGGTGGTGCGTTACATGGCTTCCAAAACGCCCCAGTCGAAAGCGGATAGTTCGCTGTAATCACTCAGTGGACGTCCTTACGGGATTGATCCTCCGCGTCTGTTTTTTCTCCATCACCTGTTTCGGTGATGAGCTTCTCACCATGTTCGGGGGATAGACGGATCGGTAGCTGAAGCACTAAGTTAAGTTAAGCCATTTGAAGTGACCGACGTCTCTAGGAACCGTTGCCTACGTCTATTAAACAGGGGTTAAGTTCGCGAAAGCCAAGCGAACTTTTCCTCCTATTTCGTGACGTCTGATTCGTAAAACCATGTCGTGGCTTTTGATGCCATCCATGAAACCAGTCAGTTCCCAAGCAGCCGATAGTTTAATCGCCCAATCAGCGGTGGCGCTCGTTGGGAAGCTGATGCAAAAATTCTCCCGCCGGAATGAGTGCTGGTTGATTCTATTCTGCTTATTGGTCGGGGCGCAGACTGCTTTGTCAGCTCCCACCGCCATGATTTTTTGCAATGGCGGCATGGGCAACGTCGGCGGTTTGACTACGTCGCAAATCAATGGTTTGCGGGCTTCGGGCATGAACACCATGGTCATCTTCAACATGGGCGTCGCCACCAATGGCGATTTCATTTCTGGCGGCACCATCTGTAGCAACGGCGTCTATGTAGGTCCGGCGAACTGGGGTTCGTTACTGAACCAATGTCGTGCCCAGCCCTCCACCATCACGCGGATTGAAATCTGTATCGGTGGTTGGACTGATCCGAGTTGGACCAATATTAAAAACCTCATCGCCGCCAATGGCACCAATGCCAGCACCGTGCTCTACCAAAATCTGCTGGCCTTGAAATCTTCGCTGGGAATCGATGCGATTGATAACGATGACGAAGCCGCCTACGACTCGGCTTCGACGATTAAATTCGGGCTGATGTGTGCTTCGGTTGGTTTGAAATCAACGCTTTGCCCTTACACGAATCCGAATTATTGGCAGGCGGTGAAATCGGGTTTAGGCACCAATTGCGATCAGGTTTATTTACAATGCTACGACGGCGGTGCGGGCAATAATCCTGCGACGTGGAACACGTTGTTCGGCGGCCTGAAGGTCGTCACCGGTTATTGGGATTGGGAACGCGACACCACTTTTCTCACCAAGATGCAGACGGGGCAAAATGCGGGCAGCACCGGTGGCTTTTACTGGCCGTCCTGCACCGGCTGCACCCCGCCGGCGGATGCCAATGGCATGAAACAATATGCCGAGTGGATTCTTAACACGTTCAATCCGGTCGTGACGCCGGTGACGGCAACGGATGTGGTCGGCAGCAAAGTGACGTTCGCCGTGTCGTTCGGCGGCAACAACACCTATCAGTGGCAAGTGATCAAAGCCGGTGTGACCAACAATATTTCCGGCGCAACGAATGCCACGTTGACGTTGGCCAATCTGCAACTGACGAATACCGCCGCCTATCAAGTGGTGGTGTCCAATGCTTCGGGCGTGCTCGTGAGTAGCCCCGGTTCGCTCGCGGTTTCCAGCGCGCCGACGGCGGTGAATAATGTCATTGCGGCCTATGCCGCTCAGACCGGTTTGGCCTACGGTTTTCCGCTCACTCCGACTTGGACGTTGGCGGCGGGCAGCGTGATTGCTGGCCAAATTCCCAGCGGCACGAATGGTAATTTTGATTTGGAAACCTTTGGCGGCGGACGGAATGTTGCCGCGCTGACCGCTGGCGATACGTTGACCATCAGTCAGCCCGGAGGTGTCACGGGCACGAACTATTTGACGTGTGGCAACGGCAGCGGCGCGGGTTCGACTTTGATCTACACACTCACCAATTCGTCGGCGGGCGGTTATAGCCTGACGAACATCACCGTCTATGGCGGCTGGAAAGATGCTGGCCGCGATCAGCAGGCTTACACGGTTTATTATTCCAAACTGTCGGCACCCACGACGTTTCTGCTGTTGGGAACCTTCACTTACAATCCCGCGAATGCGGCCAACGTTCCGTCCGCGACCCGCGCAACCTTGACGGCGGCTTCTGGTGCGCTGGCTACCAACGTCGCTGCCGTGAAATTTGATTTTACCAACCCGGCTTCCGAGAACGGCTATTGTGGCTACGCGGAAATCGGATTGTTTGGCGTGCCCGTTAGCCCGGTGGTGGCGATCAATACCTTGCCCGTCACGGCGGCGGATGTGGTGGGCAGCCAGGTGACGTTCACAGCGGTTTTCACTTCGGCGACGACGCTGGCTTACCAGTGGCAAAAAATCAGCGGTGGCAGCACGAATAATATTTCCGGCGCAACGAACACAACACTGACGCTGACGAATCTGCAACTAACGGACACGGCGAGTTATCAACTGCGGGCCACGAATGCTTTCGGCGTTGCGGTGAGCAGTGCCAGTTCGCTCACCGTGAACACTATGCCGGCGCCCGTGAATAACGTGATCACCGCTTACGCTGCGCAAATCGGACTCGGCAGTGCCTTCACAAATTTCAACACCACTTGGACGATTGCGCCGGGCAGTCTGATCGCGGGGCAAGCGCCGAGCAGTATTGGCGCGGGAAATTTTAGTCTGTATGGCGCGGGCACGGTGGCGACGCTGACCGATGGCAGCTTTGGCTGGTTGAACTATTGGCCGAACATCGGTGGCAGTCCGGCTGAAGTTACCTGTGGCACCGTGGCTGGCGGCGCGGGGCAATCCGTTACCTACACGCTCACCGGTTCCGCCACCGGCTACACGCTCACCAACCTAGTAATCTATGGCGGCTGGGGCGATGCGGGTCGCGATCAACAAGCCTATACTATTTATTATTCGAAGGTGGCGGCACCGGCGACGTTTATCCAATTGAGCAGTGCCAACTTTAATCCCGCAAATCCATCCGGCGTGCAATCTGCCACACGTGCGACGTTCACCCCAGTGAATGGCGTGCTGGCTACCAACGTGGCGGCGGTGAAATTCGATTTCACCACACCTGCGCCGGAGAACGGCTATTGTGGCTACTCGGAAATTGATCTTTACGGGATGCCCACCTTGGTCACGGCGACGAACCCGACGAACATTACCCTGCAAGTCACGGCAAATAGTCTGACGCTGAGTTGGCCCAGCGATCACTTGGGGTGGCGATTGCAGGTGCAGACGAATAATTTGACGCAAGGTTTAGGCACCAATTGGGTGGATGTGCTTGGCGCAACCGCTACCAATCAACTGACCATCCCGATCAATTCGGCGAGTGCTGGTTGTTTTTATCGGATGGTCAACCCGTGATTTAACCAGCGTGCCAACAATTTTATCATGAAGAAATTTTTTCTAGCCGGTCTGTGCGTGGCTGTTTGTGCGGCCGGTCTGCTGTGGTGGTTTCAGTCGCCCGCACCGCAAAATATGACGACGCACACGGTGGTGGTGGCGGCTGTCAGCGCTGTGGCTGCGACCAATACGTCGCTGGCTTCAACGAAGTCTGTCGCCGCCCAGCCCATATCGCGCGAGCTGGATCTCGCCGTCAATCCCTACGCGGCAGCCTTGCGTGAGCCCGGCAAATCTAAGCGCGCGTGGGACGCTAGCTACATCACTAATTTTCAAGCCGCTAAATCCGGTGACGCGGTGATGTTTGAATTGACCGGCGGGGCGCGGGCTGAAGGCGTCGTTAAAATCGTTCAACTTGAAGGGATCAAAGTGAGTTATGTCTCTGGCGAATTGACGGCGCCGGAAGTGGGAAAGTTTTTCTTTCTAACACCGCCGATCGGCGGCAAAGCCGGCAGTGCGGTTGGGGTGATAGAATTTCCAATGAGCAAAACGGCTTATCGTATCGAACCCACCGGAGTCAATGGCGAGCCGGAATTATGGCAGCGTCGGTTGGACGAAGTGATTTGCACGGAGATGGTGAAAGCGGATCCGGCGTTGCTGCAAGCAGCGGCCGAAACGACGACCAATAAAACGGAAAATATAATTCCCTTACGCCCGGATTTGGTTCCCGATTACGTGCCGAGCTATAACAGCAACATTGTTTCGCTACAAAGTTATCCGGGTTCGCCTGCCGTGCTGCTGCTGGATTTCGCCGGAGGCTACACCGCTAGTTGGGGCGGCGTGACCTACTCGCGCGCCCCGGTTAGCAACGCGACGATCAAGGACATGTGGAAGAGCATCGCGGAAGATTTCATGCCGTTTAACATCAACGTGACGACGGACATTAAAGTTTTTCTGGCGGCACCCGCCGCGAGCCGACAGAGATGTTGTTTTGGTCCCAATCCTGTGACCGGCGTCGGCGTGGCGTATTTTGGTTCGTGGAATTGGGGCAGCGACACCGTTTGTTGGTCTGCCTATTTGGGTGGCGCAGGCGCGCAAGTGGGCGCGCATGAGCCCGGGCACACGTTGGGTCTGGCGCATCAGGGTCAGAGTCCGGGTGCGGGTGAATATTATGCCGGTCAAGGTTCCGGAGCCACCGGCTGGGCGCCGATCATGGGGGCGAGTTATTACAACAGTGTGACTACTTGGGCCAAAGGTGAGTATCTCAATGCCAACCAGCAGCAGGATGAGCTATTGACGATCACCACGGCCAATAACAACGTGGGCTATCGGACGGATGACACAGGCAGCACGTTAGCCACGGCGCGCTATCTGGAAGTTTATTCAAACAACACTGCGACTGCGGAAGGCGTCATTGAGCGCACTGACGATACGGATGCGTTTCAATTCACGACCACGGGCGGGACCGTGACCCTGACGGCTAATCCGGTAGGTGGTTGGGCGGATCTCGCGGTGATGGCCACCTTGGCGGATGCGACGGATGCAATCATCGCGAGCAATAATCCACAGACGGTGATTTCGGCGAGCATCACCACAAATTTACCAGCGGGAACTTACACTTTCCGGGTCACGGGCGCGGGGCGAAATGATCCCTTGGCCGACGGTTTCACCAGCTATGCGAGTTTGGGTTATTACTCAGTCACCGGCAGCGTGGCGGGAGCGCGGATGCCAACGCGCTTAAGTGTCCCAGAACACGCGACGAATAACACCGTGGTCGGCTTAGTCACCGCCAACAACCCCAACAGCAGTCCGTTGGTGTATGCAATTACTTCGGGCAACACTGGCGCTACCTTTTCCGTGGATAACTCCGGCTTGGTCAGCGTGGCGAATAATACGTTGCTGGATTTTTACAAACTCGCGACGAACACCACCTTGTATGCGGCGCAGTTCGAAGTTTTCCTGAACATCACCAATGTAAACAATCCGGCGCTGACGGAACTGAACCGGCGCGTAGTGATCGCCGTGCATAAACTGTTTCCGCCCGTGCCGACGGCTTTGATTGCGGCGGTGAATACCAGTCTGCGGATTGACTTGGCATGGATGGGCAGTCAGGAAGCGTTCAGCTACAATGTGAAACGTTCGACCGCGCATCTCGGACCTTACACCACGATTGCTAGCGCTACGGATACGAGTTTCACCGATAGCGGTCTGACGAATGGCGTGACGTATTACTACGTCGTTTCGGCGGTGAACACGAATGGCGAAAGCGCCAACTCTTCCGAAGCCAACGCGCTGGCGCAATCGGTAGCGAACTTTAGTTTTGAAACTCCGAGTATTGGCGCGGGCAACTATTCCTACAGTCCGTCAGGTGGTTTCTGGACGTTTAGCGCGCAAAGCGGCAACAGTGGTTCGGGCCTCGTCGCGAACGGCAGTGGCTTTTCCAATCCCAATGCCCCGGAAGGAACGCAGGCGGCTTTCTTGCAAAGCTACGGAACGATTACGCAGACGTTGTCTGGTTTCACTCCCGGAAACAGCTACACGATGACTTATTCGGCAGCGCAACGTTCTGGCGCGAGTCAAAATGGCGGCGAATCTTGGAACGTCGTCATTGATGGCAATGTGATCAAGAGCAACGCCCCGGGCGCGACCAGTTACACGACCTACACCGCGACATTTACTGCCACGGCCAAAACGCACACGCTGGCTTTTGTGGGCACCGATTTGGCGGGCGGCGATAATACCGTATTCATCGACAACGTGCGGTTCAGTCCCGTGCTACAGCCCGTGGTCGCCGCTGTGGCGGTGACCAGTCCGGCGAATAATTCTGCGCTCGCTGCGGCTGCGCCCGTCAACTTGACGGCCACCGTGACAACGAATGGCAACGTCATCAATGGCGTGCAGTTTTATGCCGATGGCTTCACGCTGCTGGGCCAAATCACCAACGCGCCTTACACGTTCGCTTGGGCGGATGTCAGTGCGGGTGGGCACACCGTGTTTGCTCGCGTGCTGTTCAACAACGGCAGCTCGGCAGATTCTGCGCCGATCAAATTCTCCGTCATCAGTCGCAATTTTAATTTAAGTTTTGAGACTCCAAGTCTCGGCTCGGGTAATTACGCCTACGCTCCCAGCGGCGGGTCTTGGACGTTTACGGACAGCTTGGGTGGCAACGGTTCGGGCCTTGCCGCCAACGGCAGCGCTTTCGGAAATCCCAATTCACCGAATGGCACACAGGCGGCTTTGCTCCAAAGCTACGGGAGCATCCGTCAGGCGTTGTCTGGATTTATTCCCGGCACGAACTACACCATCACATACTCCGCCGCACAACGCAGCGCGGTGCAAAATGGCGGCGAGTCGTGGAACGTCGCAATTGATAACTTCGTGATCAAAACGAACGCGCCGGGTTCAGCCAGCTACACGACTTACACCGCCAATTTCACTGCCACCGCCACCGCGCACACACTAGCATTTATCGGCACAGACTTGGCCGGCGGCGACAACACGGTGTTCATTGATAACGTCAGTTTCAATCCGCCGCTCACGCCCAGCCTCCTGCCGGACGTGGTGACCAATACGTTGCCAGCCACCGCCGTCGATGTGGTGGGCAGCTCCGTAACTTTTCTGGCGGGTTTTAGCAGCACCAATCCCATGACCTATCAATGGCAAAAAATCGCCGGTGGTTTGCTAAGCAATATTGTCGGCGCGACGAATACGTTGCTGACGTTGACCAACCTGCAATTGAGCGACTCGGCGTTCTACCGCTTGCAAGCGTCGAACGCCTTGGGAATTTCGGTGAGCGCCGCGAGTCCGCTCGCGGTTTCGAACGTGCCCGTGGCGGTGAGTAATGTCATCACCGCTTATGCTGCGCAGACCGGATTGGGCAGCGCGCTCACAAATTTTGCGCCAACTTGGACCGTTGACCCCGGCAGTTTGATTCTCAGTCAATCGCCCAGCAGCGTCGGCAGCGGCAGTTTTAGTCAACCTGTCGCCGTGCTGACCGATGGAACTTTCGGCTGGTTTAATTTCTGGCCGGGTGTCGGCAGCAGTTCGTCAGAAGTGAACTGTGGCGGGAGCGCCGGTCAATCGGTCACCTACAGCCTTGGTAATGCAACCAGTGGCTACAGCATTTCCAACATTGTCGTTTACGGCGGCTGGGGCGATGCCGGCCGTGACCAACAGGCGTTCACGGTTTTGTATTCTACCGTCGCGGCACCGACCAATTTTATTACGCTAGCGAGTGTTGATTACAACCCCGCAAACCCAGGAGGCATCCAGTCGGCGACACGTTCCTCCATGAAATCTGCCACCGGCGGTCCGTTGGCGACAAATGTGGCGGCGGTGAAATTTGATTTCACCACGCCCGCGCCGGAGAACGGCTACTGCGGCTATTCGGAAATCGCCGTCTATGGCACTTCGATCAATCCGGCGGTGACGCAGAACACCTTGCCGGTGACGGCTACGGATGTGGTGGGCAGTCAGGTCACTTTCACCGCCGCGTTCACGGGCGTTGGTCCATTATTCTATCAGTGGCAGAAGGTCAGCGGTGGCGTGACGAACAACGTGGTCGGAGCGACGAACTCCGTTTTAACGCTCACGAATTTGCAGCTCGCGAATACCGCCTCTTACCAACTCCAAGCGTCCAATGCCTATGGCGTGGCCATCAGCACGCCGAGTGCACTAACCGTGAGCAGTGTGCCAGCAGCGGTGAACAATGTCGTCACCAGGTTGGCCGCGCAGACCGGAATCGGCAGCGGCACGTTTGCACCAACTTGGGCCACGGCGACGAACAATAATCTGATTGCGGGCAAGTTGCCGAGCAGCACCAGCGGCAGTTTCACGCTGGAAATTCCCGGACGCAGCCTCAGTTTCCTGACGGACGGCGGCGACGGTGCGTTGACCAAAATCAACGGCACCAGCGGCACGACGACGAGCATCAATTATTTAACCTGCGGCAACAGTGGCGGTGCTGGCACCACGCTGATTTACACCTTGAGCGGTTCGGTGAATGGCTTCAGCCTTACCAACCTGATGATTTATGGCGGTTGGGCCGACGCGGGGCGCGATCAGCAGGCATACACGGTTTATTATTCCAAGGTGAGCGCGCCGGCGACGTTCCTGTTGTTGGGGAGTGTTAATTTTAACCCAGCAAATCCAGCGAACGCACAATCGGCGACCCGCGCAACGTTGACACCGGCGAATGGAATTTTGGCGACAAATGTGGCGGCGGTGAAATTTGATTTCACGACGCCCGCGTCCGAGAACGGTTACTGCGGCTACACTGAAATTGCCTTGCAGGGAATGCCGACGATAGCCACGAATCCAACCAATATCACGACTCAAGTCATCGCCGGCGCGCTGAAACTCAGTTGGCCGAGTGACCATACCGGATGGCGACTCCAGGCTCAGACTAATGACTTGAGTGTCGGTCTTGGCACGAATTGGTTTGATGTCGCTGGCGCAAGCGCCACAAACCAGATTTCTTTACCCATCAACCCCGCTGCGGGCGGCGTCTTTTACCGTTTACTTTATTGAACTTTCGCTTTTAAAACTGAAACAAGTATGAACTCATCAAAACTTCTCCTCACGCTGGGCACCGTGCTGCTGGCTGGTTGGTGCTCGGCGGCGGTCGCCACCAAAAATTTGCGCTGTGAATATCTGTCGGACCCGCTGGGCATTGATGCCACGAGTCCGCGCTTGAGCTGGATTCTGACATCAGAGCAACGCAGCGAAAAACAAACGGCCTATCGCGTGCTCGTGGCGTCATCAGCAAAATTATTAAGTCAAAATACCGGCGATCTTTGGGACAGCGGCAAGGTGGTTTCCGACGAAACCTCCCAGATTGTTTATAGCGGAAGTCCTTTGCTATCGCGCCAAAGTTGTTTTTGGAAAGTCCAAGTTTGGGATCGCGATGGCAAACCTGGCGCTTGGAGTTCCGTTGCTCAATGGCACATGGGGTTGCTGAATCCTACCGACTGGAACGCGCAATGGATCATTGGGCAAGCGCCCACGTCGAATGCCCTCGCGTCATTGGTGATTCGTCGGGCGACGTATGAAGCGGTTGAGCATAGTGCCGTGGCGGATGTGACTAAGGCTTTGGCGCGTCAGGTCAAAAACAATCAACTCAGTGTAGAGGTGAATAATAAATCTCTTGGGGTTGATCCGGCCCAGAATGTGGTGAAGCGGCTGCGCGTGGAATATGAACTGGGCGGCAAATCGATGACCAAGGAAATTGGCGAAAATCAAACGCTGGTGCTGCCGGATGATGCAAAATCAATCCCGTATTTGCGAAAGCCATTTGTGCTAAAGCAATCCGTTCAACGTGCCGTGCTTTACGCTACGGCGCTGGGACTTTATGAAGTTCATCTGAATGGCCAGCGCGTGGGCGATCACGTGCTCGCGCCGGATTGGACGGATTATCGCAAGCGTGTCCGCTATCAGGCTTACGATGTCACGACCTTACTCAAGCGCGGCGACAATACTCTCGGCGCGCTGCTGGCGAACGGTTGGTTCAGCGGAAAAATTGGGAATGGCGCGAATGCGTTCTTTGGTAAGGTGCCTGCGTTTTTTGCCCAACTCGAAGTGACCTATGCCGACGGCCACACGGAACAGATCGTCACAGACGCTTCCTGGAAATCACTGCGGAGTCCAATTCTGGCCTCGGACTTCATGCTGGGCGAAGATTACGATGCGCGCTTGGAAGTGAAGGGCTGGGATAAACCCGGTTTGGACGATAGTAAATGGACGGTGGTCGGGGTGCGTGACGAATCGTCGCGCCGCCTCGAAGCGCAAGTGATGGAGCCGGTGCGGAAGGTGATTGAATTAAAATCAAAAACCGTCACGGAACCGAAACCTGGTAGTTGGGTTTATGATTTGGGCCAAAACATGGTGGGCGTCGTGCGGCTCAAAGTTTCCGCTCCGGCGGGCACGCGCCTGACGCTGCGTCACGCCGAGATGCTCAATGACAATGGCACCATTTACACCAAGAACCTGCGCGGGGCGCCGTCGGTAGATCATTACATTTGCAATGGCACTGGCACGGAGATCTGGGAGCCGCGTTTTACTTTTCACGGATTTCGTTATGTAGAAATCACCGGCCTGACTGGGAATCCCAAGTTGGATGCGGTCACCGGTGTGGTGATCACTTCAGATACGCCGCAAGCTGGTGAATTCGCCTGTTCCGATCCGCGCATCAACCAATTGCAATCGAACATTCAATGGGGCCAACGCGGCAATTATATCAGTATTCCTACGGACTGTCCGCAGCGTGACGAGCGGTTGGGCTGGATGGGCGACGCTCAGGTGTTCATTCGGACGGCCACTTACAACGCGGATGTCGCGGCGTTTTTTACCAAATGGCTGGTGGATGTGGACGATGGACAGACGGCAGCGGGGGCGTTCGCGGACGTGAATCCCAATACGATGAACTGTTACAGTGTGCCGGCGTGGGGCGATGCCGGAGTGATTTGCCCGTGGACGATTTACGAAATCTACGGCGACAAGCGTGTCTTGGAAAAACATCTGCCCGCGATGACCAAGTGGGTGGATTACCTGCACCTGCACAGCACGGATTTATTGCGCGACAAGGATCGCGGCAACGATTACGGCGACTGGTTATCCCAACATGCAGACACGCCCAAAGATTTGATCGGCACGGCCTACTTTGCTTACT
Source organism: uncultured Verrucomicrobia subdivision 3 bacterium (assembly GCA_903911825.1). Classification (GTDB taxonomy): domain Bacteria; phylum Verrucomicrobiota; class Verrucomicrobiia; order Limisphaerales; family UBA11358; genus UBA11358. The sequence goes on along the minus strand of CAIWFB010000328.1, from coordinate 788 downwards.
CCACTCATTTGCTGGCTAAGTCGTATCGCGCGTTGGGCCACGACGAGGCGGCGGAGAAATACGAGAAGCTATTTGCGGAAATCAAAGCGGCATTCAATCAGGCCTATGTGTCGACTGATGGTCGCATCAAAGGAAATACCCAATGTGTCTATGCCATGGCCTTGAAGTTTGAGCTGCTTCCAGAGAACCTTCGAGCGAAGGCGGCGCAGTATTTAGAAGACGACATCAAAGCCAAGGGCGGGCATCTCTCGACTGGCTTCGTCGGTGTCAGTTATCTGCTGCCGGTGCTTACGCAAGCTGGTAAGGCTGACACAGCTTATGGTCTGCTCTTGCAAGATACTTTCCCCTCCTGGCTGTTTTCCGTGAAGCACGGGGCTACCACGATTTGGGAACGCTGGGATGGTTGGACGCCGGATAAAGGTTTTCAAGATCCGGTCATGAACTCCTTCAACCATTACTCGCTCGGCTCCTGCGGCGAATATTTATTTGGCGGCATTGGCGGTATTAAACCAGCCAGCCCGGGTTACAAAACCATCCAGATCAAACCGATTATCCGGAGCGGACTGACTTGGGCCAAAACCAGTTATGATTCCATCAACGGCAAGATTGCCACCGCGTGGAAACGTGATGGTCAGCGGCTGACGCTGGAAGTCGTGGTGCCGGCGAATACGACGGCGACCGTTTTTATTCCCGCCAAGTCTGCGGAGAATATTATGGAGAGCGGAAAAGTTGTAGCGGACCAGTCTTCTCCGCACCTGTCCGCACACCTGACCCGACTGAAGAAGAGG
>CAIWFB010000327.1 GCA_903911825.1 uncultured Verrucomicrobia subdivision 3 bacterium | reverse complement strand
TGCATGGCTTCGAGCAACGCGCTCTGCACCTTGGCCGGCGCGCGGTTGATTTCGTCGGCGAGGACGAGGTTGGCGAAGACCGGGCCTTTGCGCGTGGTGAAGCCGCCGGATTGCGGATTGTAAATCTGCGTGCCGATGACGTCGGCGGGCAGCATGTCCGGCGTGAATTGCAGGCGCGAAAATTTCACGCTGATACAGTTTGCCATGGATTTCACGGCAAGCGTCTTGGCGAGGCCGGGGACACCTTCGAGGAGGACGTGGCCGTTGGCCAGCAGGCCGATAACCAGTCGCTCGGTTAGATATTGCTGGCCGACGATGACCTTGCCGAGTTCGTTAAACAGCGGATGCGTGAAAGCGCTCGCTTCTTTGACCGCTTCGTTGATGGCGTTGATTCCTGTGCTCATGTTTTTCTTAACTGTTTTTCCGTGGACGACATTCTGACAAAAAGTTTTTCGCTGTGTTCAACCAAAATTTTTATTTCCCAAAGTAGCGCAGGCGTCTCGCCTGCTCCTCGCTCGCTGCTCTTTCTTGGAGGCGGCAGGCGAGACGCCTGCGCTACTTTATGCTCCCGGCACAATCGCCACTTGCTTGGCGGAGAGCCAGCCGGTCTTGCCGGTGTTATTGGCCACTTGCACCCAACCTTCGTGACGATCCACCACCGACAATTCCGCGCCATCGCGAGCGGTGAAAACATTCTGCGCTTCGTCGAACGGACCGCTGCGCGCGCTAGTTTCAGCCGTGGTCACGACGGCGGTGGCTTGGGAAAAATGATTCGCCGCCTGCAGCCCCAACACGGTGGCAGAGAAAATCGTCAAGGCGACCAAAATCCGGGTAGCGCCCGTCAACTTGACCCTCCAGAGCGGACGCAACTGCCGCGCCGCCAACAGACCCAAGGTGACCCAGAACAGCACCGCCGTCAGGAGGGTGCCTTCATTCAGCGTGAGCGTGCTCACCCAGTTTTGCCAGCGCGTCTCGCGGAGCGTTGCGCCTTGCACCTGATTGCGGACGAAAGCGAGGTTGGCGCGGATCTCCGGATCGCGCGGTGCCAATTGTGTCGCCTGCCGATACGCGGCGATGGCTTTGCCAAGGTGACCGGACTTGAATTCCGCATTCCCCGCATTGAACAGCAACGCCGGAGACGCAGCGCCAGTAGCGAGAAGAGCTTCGTAAGCTGTGGCCGCAGCGGCGAACTTGCCTTCCGCATAGAGTTTATTCGCAGCGGTAAAGTCAGTGGCGACATCGCCGGCCATCAATTTACCAACCAACAACCAGCCTAGAAGCGCGGCAAAAATGGTTTTCATCCTCTCACCTCCTGCAATTGCGCGATGAGTTTTTCAAACTGCGTGGCTACGGAATTCAATTCGCTGACGCCGCGCACGGGTGCATAGCGAGCTTGATTGCACAATTGAAACTGTTCATGCAACGCCGTGCGCAACGCCACCGGGGCCCGCCGCAGCACTGCGTGGCTTTCAATCACGTCTTCGGTGATGGCGGACGCAGGGCAATCGAGTCGCTCACCCAGTTGCTCTTGCAACAAGCGAAACAACGTGGCGAAAAAGTCATCCGGCCGATTCGCGGCGGCATATTTTTTAAGATCATTCAAACCCATCGCCACCACTTGCGCCACGGCACGCTGGCGACGCAGGCGAGGATTGTTTGCCAAGCTATCCGCCCGTTTGCGCCACACGAATGCGGCCAACAAGGCGAGCACCGGCACGGCTTGCGCGGCAAGAAAAACAGGGCGCGTAACCAAGGGCGTGGCTTGCGCGGTGAGCGTTCCGAGTTTTTCTTTGATGGGCAAAATATCCTGCGGCGTTTGATTTTCCGACGCGGCATTTTTATTCGCTGCCAACGTGGGCAGAGGCGAAGTGCCGGCGGCCTTGACGGTGATGGGCACGGCGGGTTCGGTGAGCGTGTGATATTGGCCGTCGTCGGGATTGAAATACGAGAAGGTTAGCGCGGGTAGCTCGTGGACGTCAGAATTTTGCGGCGAAATGATCTGCTCAAAGCTCTTGGTGCCTTGAAAGCCAAATTGGTCGGTGGTTTCAAGTTTGGCAGTCGGCGGGTAGGTTTTGAAATTATGCCACGCATCTTGAGTGGGCAAACTGACCGTATCTAGCGTGCCGTGGCCGGCAATCTGCACGTGCACCGTGATGGGATCGCCGACCGTCATCGTGGTGGGGCCAGCGGTAGCGCTCATGGTAAAATCGCCCACGGCACCGGTGAAATTGGCGGGTTGGTTTTGGGTTGGTAAATTGAGAGATTCTACGCTGAACGGTTCGGTGGTGAGAACGACTTGCTTCTGTTCGCCTTGATTAAAAAATTGCCGAAAAAATGGATCCCCACCTTGGTTTTGGCCTGGGAGCACCACGACAGCATTGGCCGTGAATGGGCCCAAGGTCAACGGGCCCGAACGCACTGCACTTAACGGCAGCGCGAGCGGAATGACCGTATAGCCGCGATTGCCGACTTGCACGCGGCGCCGCTGGTTGGGCAACTCGGCAGTTTTTCCTGCGCTAAAACCTTCGGTAGCGGAACTGGTTAATTGAAACCCATTCAGCCCGGAAACATCTTCGCGCAAATATAATTCTAATTTGGCGATCACCGGCTCGCCGACATAGAGTTTATTTTTCGGTAGAATTAATTTCAGGAAGGCGACTTCATTGCCGGAATTTACTGCGTCGGCGGTCGGTGCACTGGCTTTGCCTACCGTCAATTTTATCGGCTGAGTCGAATAAGTCTGACCATTCAAATCGGCCGTGAGCGCGGGAATCGTAAAATCCCCGGCGCGTTGAGCTGCCACTTGAAACGAAACCGTTACTGTGGAAGTCATGGCTCCATTCACGATGCTGACATTCTGCGACGTGCCCGCCTGAGTGAACTGCAGGCCTTGCACGCGCGGTGTGGGCACGGTGCGTGGCTGGGCGCCCTCAAACGTTAAAGCTAGCGTAGCGGTCTCGCCAAGGGTCAACGCGTCCCGGTCGAGCGAAGCGGTGAACGACGCTGCCGCCACCGCGAGCGGCAGGAGCGCCACGGCGAGCAACACCAATAAATTTTTCCAGATGAAACGCATTTATTTCGACCAATATGACAGACCCGAGCGCAAAATGTTCACGAAATTTTTAGCGAGTTAAAGCGTAAAAATCGAGTTTGCCCACGAGGAATTCCCCCCGCATCATGCCGCGATGCAAGCCACGAAATTATTTTCCATTGTTGCTGCCGGCATGTTGCTCGCGGGCTGCGCCCACACGCAACCGACTCCCAGTGCTAAACATACTTTTGCCATCGGCACCAACGACTTTCTGCTCGACGGCCAGCGCTTCCAGATCCGCTGCGGCGAAATCCACGCGGCGCGCGTGCCCAAGGAATATTGGCGTCACCGTTTGCAGATGGCCAAAGCGATGGGGCTGAATACGGTTTGCGCTTATCTGTTCTGGAACATGCACGAACCGAAGCCGGGCGAATTCGTCTGGAGCGGTCAGGCGGATGACGCGGAATTTTGCCGCATCGCGCAAGAGGAAGGTTTGTGGGTCATCCTCCGCCCCGGGCCGTATGCTTGCGCCGAATGGGAAATGGGCGGCACGCCGTGGTGGATGCTCAAGGAAGATGGCGTGAAGCTTCGCAGCCGCGATCCGCATTATGTCGCCGCCGCAAAAAATTATCTGAAAGAAGTCGGTCGCGTGCTTGGCCCGCTGCAAATCACCCACGGCGGCAACATCATCATGGCGCAGGTGGAAAATGAATACGGCTTCTTTGGCAAAGACGCGGGCTACATGGAAGAAGTGCGCAGCGCCTTGCTGGACGCGGGCTTTGACGTGCCGCTCTTCGCCTGCAATCCGCCAGATCAGATGCGGAATGGTTTGCTCACGAATCTGTTTCAAGCCGGTAATTTCGGTAGCGACGTGGTGAAAAATTTCGCCAAAGTCCGCAAGATCCAACCGGCCGGCCCGCTGATCTGCAGCGAATTTTATCCCGGCTGGTTTGATACGTGGGGCCAACCGCATCATCTCGGCAAACCGGAAAATTATCTACCCAACTTGAAGTTGATGCTCGAAATGGGCGCGTCGTTCAGCATCTACATGGCGCACGGCGGCACCACATTCGGTCTGTGGTCCGGCTGCGACCGCCCGTTCAAACCCGACACTTCCAGCTACGATTACGATGCGCCCATCAGCGAAGCCGGCTGGGCCACGCCGAAATTTTTTGCGACGCGCGAACTGTTCGCCAAATATTTGCTGCCGGGTGAAACGTTACCCGAACCGCCCGCCGCCAATCCCGTCATCACCTTCCCCACCGTGGAATTAAAGGAAACGGCTTCCATCTTTGAGAATCTGCCCGCTGCCGTAAAAGACGCCACCCCGCGCAGCATGGAAAAATATGATCAAGGCTACGGTTGCATCCTGTATCGCACCACGATTCCGGCGGGCGCAGAAGCCACGCTGGAAGCGGCGGCGATTCATGATTTCGGTTTTGTCTTCGTTGACGGCCAGCGCCTCGGCGTGCTCGATCGCCGCAGCAGCAACGCCAAAATCACTTTGGCCGCTCGCACCAAAGCCGCCCAGCTCGACATCCTCGTGGAGCCGATGGGACGCATCAATTTCGGCCCTGAAATGTCGGATCCCAAAGGCCTCATCGCGCCGGTGAAACTTAGCGGCGCGGGGCTAACCGGCTGGGAAATTTTCAATCTTCCGCTCGACGACAAAATGCTCGCGGGTTTGAAATTCAAAAAACAAACCACCGACAAACCCGCTTTCTGGCGCGGCAGCTTTGAACTCGCCAAGACGGGCGATACGTTTCTTGATCTGCGTCCGTGGAGCAAAGGCGTGGTGTGGGTGAACGGTCACTGCCTCGCGCGGTTCTGGAACATTGGTCCTTCGCAAACCGCTTACTTGCCGAGCTGCTGGCTGCGCACTGGCAAAAATGAAATCGTGATTCTGGACTACAATGGGCCGGAGAAAGCAGAAATCGCCGGACTGGCGAAACCGATCCTGGATGAGCTGCGTCCGGAAAAAGATTTTGCCAAAGCGCATCGCCCGGCGGTGACGTTGAAACTGGATGGCACTACGCCGGTCCACACTGGTTCGTTTGCGACAGGCGGCGACACGCAGGAGATTAAATTCTTCGCGCCAGCCACGGGCAAATTCTTTGCGCTCGAATCCTTGAATGCCTTCGATGGCAAAGCCTTTGCCGCCGTCGCGGAACTGGATTTGCTCGACGCGAGCGGCAATGCCATCAGCCACAACGGCTGGACGATCGCTTACGTTGATAGCGAAGAACGCGCCGGCGAAGATGGTTCGGCGGAAAATGCAATTGATGGTCAGACGGCTAACTTTTGGCACACAGAATGGAAAGGCGCTTCGCCCAAACATCCGCACCGCTTGATCTTGAATCTCGGCAAGCCGCAGACGATTTCCGGCTTCCGCTACGTGCCGCGTCAAGGCGAAGGCGGGGGACGCATCAAAGATTTTCGCATCTACGTCGGCGACTTGGTTACACCGGTGAAGAATTGATTCATCGACAAAAAAAAGGCGCGGACAGTCGAAACTGTCCGCGCCTTTTGAATTTTTGTGTTAGGCGAGTTTGGCTTTGACCTTGTGGCCTTTGATCTCCGCGCGATTCAGTTTGGCGATGATGCTGTTCGCGTGTTCGGTCGCGACATCGACGAAGAGATGACGTTCGCGGATGTCCACTTTGCCGACGACTTTGCCGGGCAAACCCGTTTCGCCGGAGATGCTGTTCACCACGTCAATCGCTGTGATGCCTTGTTCTTCACCCGCGCCAAGCCAAAGGCGCGTCTGGGCGTCCGGCGTCTTGCGACTGATCTTGGCTTTACCGAAGGGCTTGGCTTCCGCAGGCGGCGTCACAACCACGGGCGCTTTGACCGAGGACAAAATTTCCTCATCAGAAAAAGTTTTTACCGGAGCAGGTTCGGCAGCAGCTACGGGCGGGGGAATGAATTTTGCGGGCGCAGAAGCAGCCCGACCGGGCGGCGGAATCACGATTTTGCCGGATGAAAGGACGCCGTCTTTGCGTGGTGCTTTGGACACGAACGGCGCTTTCTCAGCGCGACGCGGGGCATAATTACCTCGGTCATCGCGGGCAGGGCGCTCGTCAAAACGGCGCGGACCGTCATCGCGGCTACTGCTGTAACTGGGGCGGCGGTCATCGCGCTGCGGGGCGCGGTCGTCGAAACGGCCACGCGGAGCGCGGTCATCGCGATCGCGGAAGGACGGACGTTCTTCGCGAGGCGGGCGATCGTATTCTTCCACCTTCGGCGCGGGCTTGGCGGCGGCGCCATCACCATTCTTGAGCAACGAAATTAAAGCCGAAGCGATGTCCGTGGAGGCAAAGCCTTCTTCGAGGAGACGTTCGACCAAGCGATCGTGCTTCTCGTATTCGCCGCTGGTGAGCATGGCGCGAAGTTTTTCGAGGAACGCGTTGGCCTTCACTTCGTGCACTTCATCAGCGGTCGGAATCTTGCCGCGCTGGATGCGCATGTTCGTGAAGCGCTCGATGTTGCGGATCTGAAAGACTTCGCGGCCGGCGGCGAAGGAAATCGCGCGGCCTTCGCGACCCGCGCGGCCTGTGCGACCGATGCGGTGAACGTAATCTTCGGCGTCGTAAGGCAGATCGTAATTGAAGACGACTTGCACATCGTCCACGTCAATGCCGCGCGCCGCGATGTCCGTGGCCACGAGAAATTCGAGGCCGGACTTGCGGAACTTGCCCATGACGCGATCGCGTTGCGCCTGCGTCATATCGCCGTGCAAACGGTCGGCTTGATAGCCTTGCGCTTCCAGATGATCCACCAGGTCATCCACCATGCGTTTGGTGTTACAGAAAATGATGCCGAGCTTGAGATCGTGGATGTCGATGAGGCGCGTGAGTAATTCAATCTTATAGCGGCGATCCACTTCGTAATAGATCTGCTCGACGGTCGGCACCGTCATCGCCTTTTGCTCCATCTTGATTGTTTCCGGATTGCGCGCGTTCTTGTCAATCAAGTCGCGGATCGGCTTGGGCATCGTGGCGGAAAAGAAAACGGTCTGGCGTTCAGCGGGCGTCGCTTTGAGAATCAATTCGATGTCTTCGCGGAAACCCATGTTCAACATCACGTCCGCTTCGTCGAGAATCACCATTTTCAGCGCATCAAAGCGTAACGTGCCGCGCCGCATGTGATCCATCACGCGACCCGGCGTGCCGATGACGATCTGCGCACCCTGGCGCAAACCGATGAGCTGACGGTCGTAGGATTGGCCGCCGTAAATCGGGAGCGACGTGACACCGCGTTTGAAGAACGCCAGCTTGTGGATTTCTTCCGCAACCTGCACCGCGAGTTCGCGCGTCGGGCAGAGAATCAGCACCTGCACCTGGCGTTTGTTCGCCTCGACTTTTTCCACGGCGGGAATACCGAACGCCGCTGTCTTACCGGAACCCGTCTGCGATTGGCCGACGATGTCCTTGCCCGTCATCAGGACGGGAATCGCTGCGGCTTGAATGGGCGAAGCTTGTTCGTAACCCAGTTTTTCAATGGCTTTGAGCAGTTCGGGCGAAAGGCCGAGTTCGGAAAATAATTTTGGTGTCATGCAATTTGTCTCTACGACAAAAAAAGTTTACCTGAAAGTGGCCGGAAGAGAGAGCTAAATCTTGGCCGCACCCATCAACCCCACAACTGGCGGTCGAGGGAGCGGAATTGAATCGCTTCGCTGATGTGGTCGGCGGTGATTTTTTCCGAGCCCGCCAAGTCGGCGATGGTGCGCGAGACTTTCAAAATGCGGTCGTAAGCGCGCGCGCTCAAATTATATTCCGTCATCGCATGTTTAAGCAGATCGCGCGTTGGCTCGTCGAGTTCGCATGCGGTTTTCAGTTCGCGAGCGCCCATGCGCGCATTGCAGGTCACTTTAGGTTTGGCGGCAAAACGCTGCGTCTGCAACTGGCGCGCGGCGATGACCCGCTCGCGGATTTGCGCGGACGTTTCACTGGCCTGCACCGACGACATATCGCGAAATTTCACCGCCGGCACTTCGATGTGCAGATCAATACGGTCAAGCAACGGCCCGGAAATGCGGCCCAGATAATTTTGAATCTCGCGCGCCGAACTTTTGCTTTCGCTCGGCATTTTTCCATCAGGCGTGCGTGATGTTGCCTCTTTGTGAGCGGCGGTTGAAGCTGCCGCGCACCGATGTCGCGCCGGTCTGGACGAGGAGTTGGCCAATCGCCAAGGAGCCTACGACCTTGGGGCAGCACCTCAAGAAGAAACGCTTCCAAGCCGGGCTCCGACAGGCTCAAATTGCCCGTAAATTGGGGGTTAGCTGCCGCACCCTCAGTCTGTGGGAATGCGACCGGATTTACCCCGCCTGGGACTCCCAGCCGCGTTTAATCGCATACCTAGGATATGACCCGTTCACCGAAACCGGCCTTAAAACGGTCGAAGGCAACGAAACCAACGGCGTTGCCTATTTTTCAACCGATGGCCCCGTATCCATTGGCCAGAAGATTCGGCTTTTCCGGCTCAAATCCCGAAAAACGCGCCTCCAGTTGGCGAAGGAATGGGGTGTGAGCCCCAAGACGCTTTGGGGCTGGGAAACCGGCCAGCGGGAGCCGAGCAAGTATTGTCGGCAGCGGATCGCCGGGTTTGATTTTTAACCGCCTCGTATGCAAATTGCA
>CAIWFB010000326.1 GCA_903911825.1 uncultured Verrucomicrobia subdivision 3 bacterium | reverse complement strand
GGATTTGCCGCATACGGCAAAGTGCCGTTCATGACATCGTACGCATCCTTTAATCCCGGGCGTAATAATGAACAAATTCGCACGACAATCTCGCTCAATCAGGCGAACGTGAAAGTGTGCGGTATGCACGCCGGTGTTTCCGTCGGGCCCGACGGTGCGACGCACCAGGCGCTCGAAGACATCGCACTGATGCGCGTGCAGCCGAACATGACCGTCATCAATCCGTGCGATGCAGAAGAAGCGCGCAAGGCGACGCTCGCCGCCGCGGCATTCGTCGGACCCGTCTATCTGCGATTTGGCCGCGAGAAGACCGCCGTGATGACGACGAGTGAGACCCCATTTGAAATTGGGAAGGCAAACGTATTGTGGAAGAGCGAAGCACCTGCTGTGGCGATCTTTGCGACTGGTTCGCTGGTGTACAACGCGCTCAGCGCCGCGAAGATCCTTGAGGGAAAGGGGATACAGGCAAGTGTCGTAAATATTCATACGATCAAACCACTCGATCGCGAAGCGATTGTCCGTGAGGCACACGCGGCCGGTGCCGTTGTGACTGTCGAAGAGCATCAGATAGCCGGCGGACTCGGCAGTGCGATCGCTGAAGTATTGGCCGCTGAATGCCCAGTACCGATCGAATTCATCGGCATGCATGACGAGTTCGGACAATCAGGCACTCCTGACGAACTTATCAAACACTACAAAATGGACGCCGAAAGTATTGTCGCTGCGGCAGAAAAGGTTATGCAAAGAAAAAAAATATGAAGATGAGTCCCGGAGAGCGCTGGCACCCGAAAAAGGAAGAGCCAACACGGAGGAACTTTCTCTTGGGAGGAGCTTCTGCTCTCGGTCTCGGCATGGTGGGCGCAATCAAATTGGTGGAAGAGTCGGACAAGGATCATTGGGATGACGATGCCGCTCCATATACAGATGCATCGTTGGAAAAGCCGGTGCGCTTCTTGGAACTTGCGGAGCAAAAACGCGAATACGACACGGGTGCTCTCGCCGGCAGACAATTCGGTTATCCGATCAGCGCGTATCTGGGAACGAGGGATCGACTGGGAGCTAAAACGGCCGTGGATTTTCGCTACCGACTCGCCCAGATGTGGAAGGAGAAGGCGGGGAAGATCCGCGTCGATGAAGTCCAGCGTGCCGCGCTTATGCGTTCGATCGACGATATCGTAATGAGTTACAGCCCCGATAACGCGATGAGCATGAGCGGGGCGTATTACTACCTCGAACTAGTTGAATCCATCAAACAAGTCCGCGACGAGATCGATTGGGGAAAGATTCATAGCACATTCCGCCTCAGCGGTGCGCAAGACGCACTTTTTCGCTCGTTTGAGAAATATCTTGATGCACAGACGCTGCTGGCCTTCAACCTCTCGGAGATCATGCCGTCTCAAGGCAGCAGTACCTTCAAAGTGTTCGATACGCTTCTGAAGACCGGCGGATACGAATTCATACAGCGCATCCCATCCGGCGGTGACAACGAAATGTCCTTCGGTCCGGGCCAAGTGACAGCCAAGAT
>CAIWFB010000325.1 GCA_903911825.1 uncultured Verrucomicrobia subdivision 3 bacterium | reverse complement strand
TAGGCTCGATAAAATTCCTCAAACCGAAGCGGTCGAGCGCGCACCGCGCGCGGGATACTTTCTATCTCTTTCTTACTGTCTTCTGTAACTGTAATCTGTAACTGTATCTGGGACTCTGTAACGTCACCGTTACGTTGATCGTTACGTTGTCGTCTAGCGTTCGTGGCGGCTTCGGTACGTTTGCGAAATGCTACCCGCTTCTCCCACGCTGTCATCACGTCACCGCACAAAACCTTGTGGTAAAGGCGACCGTCAGAGCATTCGACGAAGCCCCGCAAGGCAATCGCCCGAACCTTTTTCCACCTAGCGCCCGCCCCGGAGAACGCCGCCAACACCCGCTCATCGTTTGGCAAGCTGCCAGCCGGAACCTGTAGCCACGCCCGACCCCATAGCGCCACGGCGGCCTTGAACTCGTCACCCGTTGACAGCGCCCAGAGTTCAGACGCGAATAGCTGCTGGACGTTCAGTAGGAAGCCGTCCATGCCAGATATATCGACTTCAACAGGAACAAGCGGCTCTGGTTTGCTCATTCCAGACAGCCAAGTTTGTAGGTAGTTTCCGACCCTATCGCGGTGAATGAAACGCACATACGATTAAATTTCTGAAATCGTGGGAAAACGATCAGGAAGCCTTGATACGGCTTCGCTTGGTGTGCTAAAACTCGGACTGCCATTCGCGAAACCCCCTTCGCTGTGGTTTGAACCGGGTTGAGTGCGACAACACTCCCCGGTTCGTCTATTTCTAGCCCCTAAGCTGTGCAGGTGTCAACGGTCATAGTCACCGGCGCGTTCGAGCTTTTTGCGGCAAGGGGAAAGCCAATGAAAGCGAGTGCCTGTTTGGTTATATTTTTGCCACACAACCCAGCAATAGGAAGTTGCGGTTGAACCTTTCGGATCAAGGCGGCCTTTGAACATTGGCACACGCTCGACAAACTGAAGAATATCTGTTGGAGGATGAGGTTCAAATAGGCCCCTATAGCGCGACGCACCTTCCAAAAACGATGTCCTGACAAGCATTGCCACGCCATGTTTTGAACACCTTAAACCCTGCGCCACAAATTGTTCAGCCAGCCGAAACGGAGGATTCGTGATTGTCCAGTCAGTCGGCGGCGCGTCTCCAAACAGAAAATCGCGCTGATACCCAAAGTCTAAGGGGTTGATGTCAGAAGACTCCACCTGCAAAAAATATTCTTTAAGCGGTAAGGACATATCGCCAGCGCCACAAGCCGGTTCGAGAGCCGTCATGCAGCCAAGCATATCGTATTGAAGAAGCCACTCACACAATGCGCGCGTCGCCCACGGGGGCGTCGGAAAGTAATCGAGGGAATCATGCGCCTCGTGCCGCTGCTGCATGACGGCGTGTGATGTATTCCGCACCATTAGAATTCGACCTCGCACCACGTCGGTTTTTTGCTGTGCGTTCGTTTGTGGCACGGAACGCAGTAGGGTGCGCCGGGAGATTTGACAGGCTCGCCGCACATGCGGAACGAAGCTATAGGGCGCGGGTCGGTCAGAGGGAAGCGGCAATGAACGCCTTGGATGATGTCGGCAAAGGCGACGCCGGGCAGCGTGTCAGCGGGAGGGTCTTCGGACCAATCTTCGGCAACGTCGGCTAGTAGATCGTCGAGATCGTCATGTTTGGGAATGAATGTGAGCAGTTGGAATGTTGGCCGTCGCCATAATTCGCAGAACAGCTTGGCGGGCGGATACTCAGGGACAAACTCGAATGCAACTTGATGTTCGATGATTGTATGCTCGCCCATAGCTGACCCCTATTTTGGTTGTCCTGACTCGTTCATTTGCAAGTGC
>CAIWFB010000324.1 GCA_903911825.1 uncultured Verrucomicrobia subdivision 3 bacterium | reverse complement strand
TTAAAAGTTAATTTGAGCCGAGCTCACGTCGGCTGCTACCAGAAATATGATTTGCGACGCGCTCCCGACAGTGACGCGCGGTGGTTTCGCTTTTGCCATGCGCAGTTGGACATTGCACACTGCGCACTGTGGCCGATGCTAAAAAAACCGTTGCTCCCTTCGCCGCGTTCTGCACGCGGCAGGCGGCGGCGTTGGGCTATGTGCTGCGCGTGGTGCTACCGGTGATGTTGCGGACGGGGAAACGGCCGGTGATCTTCTCCCGCCGCACGGGCATGGGCGACATCATTTGCTCGGTCGGCCCGGCGCGGGAATTGATGAAGCGGCATCCGGGCGCGACGTTCATCTACAATTGCCACCCGGATTTCGCGGCGGTGCCGCGCCTCGCGGGGATCGCGGAGCGGGTGACGACGTTGGAAGCCATCGGCGTGGTGGGGCATCGGTATCGGTGGTTGCTCGGCGGTTTCTACCACTTCGCGCACGGCGACGATACGCCGGGGCAAGTGGCGCGGGGCACGATGCTGGCGGAATTCTGCCAACAATTTGGGCTGCCGGTGGTGGAGACGCATCCAGCGCTCACGGCGTCAGCGGAGGTGAACCGCCGGGTGGACGCTTTGCTGGCAGGGAAAAAACTTTCGCCCGACGAGCTGATCCTGTTGCATCCCGGCCCGAGCTGGACGGTGAAGGAATGGCCGCTGGCACACTGGACGGCGTTGGTCGCGGCGCTGCGCGGACGCGGCTACACGAACATCGCGCAACTGGGCGTGGGGCGTTACATGAATTTCGGTCAGGTGGCGGTGGACGCGATTCCCGGCACAGTGTCGCTGGTGGATGCGCTGTCGGTGGAGGAATGTCTCGCGACGATTGCGCGGGCGAAATTATTTATCGGCATTGATTCAGGGGTCTTGCACCTCGCGGCCTGCACGCGCACGCCCGCAGTGGCGGTATGGGGGCCGACCTCGCCGCAATTTTTCTACGCACCGGAGCTGCGCGAAAACTTCGTGGTGAGCACCGTCGCGTGTCAGGGTTGTTACCATCGGTTGCCACGCCTGCATTGGGTCACGGGTTGCCCGCACGACATCGAGTGCATGAAGACGTTGCCGGTGGCCGCGGTGCTGGCGGCGTGCCGGCGGCAACTGGAGGCGACGCGGTGAAAATACTCGTCGTCACGAATCTTTATCCGCCGCAACACATCGGTGGCTATGAACTCGGTTGCCGCGATGTGGTGGAACAACTCCGCGCGCGCGGCCACACGGTGCGCGTGCTGACGAGCCGTTTTCAAAACGGAAAAACGGAAAATCCGCCCGGCGAAACGGACGTGGAACGCGCGCTGCAATTCAACGTCGCCCCGACCGATCCCGCGCACGACAAACGCGCCGAGTGCGGCAAGCTAACGTCGGCGCTGCAACGGTTCACACCGGACGTGGTTTATTTCTGGAATCAGGCGGGGCTGACGTTCTGGTTGCCAGCGGCGGCGTATTGGCACGGCGCGCGGCTGGCGTTTTTTTTATCAGACACGAACTTCGTTTCCTGGCGCATCGCGGCGTGGCTCGCGGGAGCGGCGGCTCCGGTGCGGGCGTTGTTCGGAAACACATTTTTGGTGCGAGGCAAACCGATCATCGAACATCACACCTGCCATTTCGCGAGTGAATTTCTGCGGCAAGTGGCCCGCCAACACGGCATCGCTTTTGCCGCGCGCGATTCGATCGTGGCGCACTGGGGGATCGAGCAGGCGCAGTTTCAAAACGTCGCTCGCGAGCGCTGGCCGCTGCGGCGCTTGCTCTACGTCGGGCAGATGATCGAGCAAAAAGGCGTGCATACCGCCATCGCCGCGCTGGGCTTGCTAACCAAGGAAAAACAATTTTCCGAACTGACATTGACGCTGGCGGGTGGTGGTTATTTTCCGGAATACGAAGAACGGTTACGCGCCCAAGTAAAACAATTGGGGTTAAGCGAACGGGTGACATTTCTCGGCAAAGTGCCGCGTGCGGAGTTGCCGCAAATCTACGCGGCGCACGATGCGCTGGTGTTTCCTTCGGAATGGGACGAGCCATTTGCCATCACGCCGCTCGAGGCGATCGCCAGCGGTCTGGCCGTGATCGGCACCACGACAGGCGGCAGCGGGGAACTCTTTCGCAATCGCGAAACGGCGATGACGTTTCAAGCGGGCGACGTGGCGGATTGCGCGCGCGCCATCCGCGAACTAGCGAGTGACGGCGAGCTGTTCAAAAAGATTTCCTTCAACGCGCAGCTCGCTGTGCGCAGCAAGCACACGCTGACGGCGATGGTGGAGAAGATTGAGACCAGTTTACAGACACTCGGTGAACTGTAGCAGCGAACGTGAGTTCGCTCTAACTCATTGGTTTGACTTTACTCAAGTAGCTTTAATGTGAGCGGACTCACGTCCGCGTCTACCAGAAGATTTTTAAAGCTGCGCCGTCTGCACATCCAGCAAGGTGCCGTAACGGGCGATCTGTTCGGCGGCGGCGGCGATGACGTGTTGTGGGGTGATCATGTCCATGCACTTGCGGTCGAAGTCGCAGGGGTTGCGCAACCAGCACGGCGCACAACGGACCTGTGAATAAAGATTTTTATTCGCGACGTAGCCGGTCTGCGAGGGTTTCTCGCGGCCGCCGTAAATGATGACGGAGCGGCAATCCACGGCGCGGGCGAGGTGCATGAGAAAACTGACAAGGCCGACGAAGACGAGGGAATTCGCGAGAATGGCCGCCGCTTCGCGCAGCGAGGTTTTGCCCCGCAAATCCTTGGCGCCTTCCAGCTTGGGGTCATCGACGCTACCCAACTGAATCACGGTGAGGTCGAGGCGTAGTTCGGAACAGACTTCCTGGAACCGTGCGGGATACCATTCTTTGTTTCGCATGGCTTGCGTCGAAGAAGCGTTGCTGGACTGGATCACGACTTGATGGTCGCCGAGTTTGCCGGCGGCAAATTCTTGCGCGGTCAGGAAAAGATAAGGGCGTAATTCCACCGGCCCACCAACCCCGGCGGCGCGAAACATCTTGATGAGCGCATGTTCATCCGGCGGCGTGTCGTAATCCCGCATGGCATCGTAGCGGGTGTAGGTCAGCGGCTTGACCGGCAGGCCCAATTGGCCCCACTGCGCGAACCCAGCGCTGGAGTGGCCGATGAGTCGGTCCACGTCGGGATTGTTTTTGAACAACGCGCCGTGCTGGGTGGCAAAGGCGATTTTGCGGCCGCCGCGTTTTTTTAATTCGCGGAACACGGCGCTGCACATGAGGTCATCGCCCAGCAAGCCGGTGCTTTCAAAAAAGTGACGCGGCAAACCCAGCCGGGCGCGATTGACGGCACCCGCGAACGGGGCTGCGGCGCGTTGGATGATTCCAGTCGGTGCGGACACAGAAGCAGTTTTCCAATTTGAGCGGGAAGCGCAAGCGCCAACCCTAGCTTAAATCTATCCCCGCTAAATCTTGACTTAGGCGGGCCAGCCTTTGCCGACGAGTATCCGCCCGGAATAATCTATGCGATGGAGAAACACGGACAGATTTTGCTCGCGGAAATATTCATCCACCGCCGTCCTTGATCCCCGCCAATGGCCGTAGTCGTCGATGATGAGCACACCGCGCTGTTCCAGCGTAGGGAACAGATGAACCAGTTCGTGCTTGGTGGACTCATACCAGTCAGTGTCCAGCCGCAACAAAGCGAGTCGTGCTGGGATGGTTCCCGGCAGCGTGTCCTCCACCTTGCCCTTGATAAAGTGGATTTTGTCCGCCGGATAACCGGTGGCCAACAGATTGGTCCGCACATCGTCCAAGGTAGCGTGACACCAGATGCCAGTGCCACGCTCGGTCTGGTTCAACTGTTCCTGGGCGGAAACACCCTCGGTGTTTTTGTCGAGTTCGGTTGGTGCCGACATTCCTTCGTAGGTGTCATACAAATACAGCGACCGGCTCGTATCGCCATGCGCCAACAGTGTGAGCGCAGTGACCATCATGCTGCCGCCCCGCCACACGCCGCATTCGGCGATGTCTCCGGGAATGTTGTTTTTGCTCAGATAAGCCACCGCGTTCATCAAAGCTGCCATCCGTTCAACGCCAGTCATGGTAAAAGGCCGCGCCTTCTCAATGATGGCTTTTTCTGTCGGCGACATGTCAAAAGAAGTCGCATCAAATGGCGGCGACTCCCCGGGCGGGCGGTAACGGATCACGTCAACGCCGACACTGTGCAGGATTTTCTTGATGATTTTTTTCATAAGTCAGGTTTCTACGACTTCGGATTGAGGCGATTTTAATTTGAGTGGGGCGCTCTAACAAGTTTCACTGGCGCAGGGCAAGTGATACCATGAAGAAATTCAAGCCACTTCCCAATGATACTCCTCCAGGTAGGTGCAGGTCTCGGGTCGCCAGCCCCAGAGAGTGTGTTTGTCCACGATGGAAACATCTAATGACAGTGGCACGTCCAGCGTTTCAAAATGATGTCCACCGGGCGGCTCGGAAAGATAAGTGCGGAGATAATACGTGCCCACGTTCAAGTGCAAATGCGGAATGCGGCACTTCAATACCGTGCGGCTGCCCTCACGGCACATGGGCTGATCCTGATCAAACACCCAGCAATGTGCCACTTGCACTCCGAATTGGTTGATAAACTGGAATGAAAAACACATTCCCTTGCGCGGCTGACCATGCTCAATAGTAAACTCAAGCTCCAGCGGTTCCCCCGAAATCTGGACTTGGTTCGCGCGCGAGGTTTTAATCTCCACGCGATCCACACGCGGGTTTTGTGAAGATTTGGACTGGAAAGAGCCGCCGTGTTCAGAGGCTAGCGAAAGGTATCGCTGCACCATCGCTGGCGTCAGGCCATCAGCCTTGACCTGGCCGCCTTCCAAATAAACGCAACGCTGGGTAAGTTCGCTGATAGCGGACATATTATGGCTAACAAATAAAACCGTGCGGCCATCTTTTTGAGAAACGTCCTGCATTTTACCGAGGCATTTCTTTTGGAACGCTGAATCGCCAACGGCCAGAACTTCGTCCACGATGAGGATTTCCGGTTCCAGATGCGCCGCCACCGCGAAAGCGAGCCGCACATACATTCCGCTGGAATAACGTTTTACCGGCGTGTCCAAAAACTTCTCCACTTCCGCGAACGCCACGATTTCGTCGAACTTGCGTTTGATCTCCACTCTGGTCATGCCGAGAATCGCGCCGTTCAGAAAAATATTTTCGCGCCCGGTTAATTCCGGATGAAAACCAGTGCCGACCTCCAGCAAACTGGCTACGCGCCCGCGCAGGCGGATGGAGCCTTCCGTCGGCTCCGTGATGCGGCTTAATAATTTGAGTAACGTAGATTTACCTGCACCATTCCGCCCGATGATGCCAACGGCTTCACCCTGCTGAATGGAAAAAGAAACATTCTTAAGTGCCCAGAATTCTTCGACAGAGGGGCGGATTTTCTCAGCGCCAAAATTAATCATCGACTTAGCCTTGCCCGCGATGATATCGCGGAGAGCCTTGTAACGGCGGCCTTCTTGCTGGTGTCGCAGCAGGTATTTTTTCCCGACGCCGTCAACTTGGATTGCGGGCTTACTCATATTAAAGAGATGGGGAAGGCTTGAGATCCGAAAGCTAAAACAAAAAAAATCCGTGCCAGAGTCACATGGCCGGGACGAATAAGCGAAGGGGCGGCTTTCATTTCAGTTTTCAGGTCTCCGGTTTCCGCCTTTGATTAAAAGCTTTTCCAGTTCTAACAGCCGCAGATTGATGCTGTTCAAAATCAAGCCCAGGCCGAGGGAGAAAAAGGAGAGCATCACCAAAGCGGCGGCGAGAATCGCGCTCGGCACACGGTGCACAAAATGATTCGGATCCGTGAGGTAATCATACACCGGCAGCGAACCGACCAACAGTCCGAGCGCCAGCAAAACCAGACTGATGCCACCAAAAAACGTGAGCGGCTTGTAGGATTTGAGGATGAGAAATAATTTCAGCAGCACGCGGAAGCCGTCGCTGAATGTGTTCAGTTTGGAGAAGCTGCCGGCGCCACGCGCGCGATACGGCGCGGGCATTTCCTGGATGACCATGCCGCGATAGAGCGCCTGCAACGTCAGTTCCGTCTCCACATCGAAACCGCGCGCGGTGATAGGAATCTGGCGCACGGCAGCGCGAGTGAAGACACGGTAACCGGAAAAAATATCGGACACTTGCGCGTGAAACATCCAATTGATGATGCCGCAGACGGCTTGGTTGCCGACGACGTGCAGCGGGCGGAAGGACTTATCTTCGTGACTGGTCAACCGCGTAGCCACGGTCATGTCTGCATCGCCACGCAAGATAGGTTTCAGCAACTCGTGCACGAAACCGGCTTCGTAAGTGTCATCGCCATCCACCATCACGAGCATGTCGGCGTCCACAAAATCAAACATCGAAGCGACGACGAAACCTTTGCCTTGTCGTTTCTCACGGATGACGATGGCGCCGGCTTTGGCGGCAATATCCGGTGTGCCGTCGGTGCAATTATTATCGAAGACGTAAATCTTGGCGGCTGGAAGTTCGCGCCGAAAATCCGCGACGACTTTGCCGATGGCCGCCGCCTCCTGATAACAGGGGATCACCACCGCAATGTCAGGATTTTGTTTGGGCTCTTCAGCCATAATATTTTTTTAGAGCCACGCAAAAAACCGCTGGTAGCGGATAGCTTGCAGTGATATTGCGGAAAAAAGTTATTACTGACAAGCGGGTTACGGGCACAAGGTAGAGTTTTTTCAATGACTGGCAGTGGCCGCTACGGGGTCTGATTTGTCAAATTGCAACAGGAGCCAGTCTTCTGAACCCCAAGAAACTAAGGTTATGATCGGCCGGACCAAGGTGATTTTTGCGTGATGAGTCCGCGCCCAATCTGGTAGTGGAGTGGCGCTGATTTCCGGCCAGATATTTTGCTTGATGAGAACCCATTCCGTTTCGCCCGGTGCCTGTAAAAAGTGGTAGGAATCATGCCTGAGATATTTGACTTTTCGCTGCCCGAAGGGCCGCCACAACGAGTAATCAGTATCATTTGAGCTGGCGATAAAACCGAGTTCAACCGCAGTATCTGGCAAGCCTAAACGCAGGGGTGCAAGCAGGTCGTTGCGATGAGCGTAAGCTTCGTAGGTGGTGGCGAGTCGTTGCAACATTTTGTTTTCAGGGTAATTTTGCGCCAACTTTGCTGACACGCATTGAGCCGGCCACAAGGGGCGTGAAATGGACAGAACTAGAAGAGGAGATGCCAGCAGCGCCAGCAGCACCAAAAAAACCCGCCACCCGCGCAGACGTAACAATGATTTTTGTGCTGGCAATAAAAGAAGGGGAACGATGGCTAGTGAATAATAGGGCAAGAGCAATCTAGGCCCAGCTTCCGATCCAATTTTTACCAAAAAGAATAGCGTAGCGAGCCACGTCGCCAGAACTACCGGCGGCAGTAAGACGCGAACTGGAAACATCGAACCAACCTGCCTGAATCGAAAGACTGTTAAGCCTAGGATGATTAGTAGAGGAAGCGTGATCCCCAGCCCAAGGGCGGCGCCCTCTTCACCCTGCAGCTCATTGATTTTATTTCCGCGTAATCTGGGAAATTGTTCCAACAACGATGCGGGCAATGCGTCCGTTAGCCGTTGATTGATCATATTTGAAAACGGCAGCACGGGTGGCACGAGTGATTGCTCCGCCAGCAGAAAGCTGTTTCCCAAAAATGCCGCCAGCGGGTTTTTGATCTGCATATGGTATTTGTTTTGCGGATCACCATTCCAACCACCGGTATTCTGGTAATTCAAGAACATGATGGGCACCGCAGAAACCAGAATGGCCAGCACAGCCACCCCCAGACTACCGGCCAAATTTTTCCGCAGCTGTCCCAAGGCTGGCCACACGGCGAGGAGGCACGGTAAAGCTAGGGGTAGATTGGAAAGTTTGACACTCGTCAACAGTCCGGCAGCCAGCAAGGCGCACCAGACATCACTTGCCCGCCCGGAACATCTCGCTCGCAAGCCAAAATAGACGGACAATAGGCAAAATAAGGCCCCAGTAAGATCGTTCCCAATACTACCAGCCTGAGTCACAAAACCGTAAGCCAGTGGCAGTAGCCACATCCAAGTCCAAGCCACCTTGCGGGCCACGCCTAGTTGTATGAAAATGGAAAATAGTAATCCCGGCAGGAGCACGAAACCCAGCGCGTTGATCAAAAACATTCCACGGTCAGAATGGGTCAACACCAGAAGCGGCATGGCAATCCATTCCCAAGCTACGCCAGAGTAGTTCATCCGCTCATTGAAGGTTGGAATCCATAACCAATGTCCAGCTGCCTGCCAGTTCAACATGCGCGGGAGCCGGTAGGTTAACGCGTCAAAATTGGTCGGGGCATAAAGTATTCCGCCAACAAAAACCAAAGCCGTCAGGATCAAAAATATAACTGGCAATGGGCGGCGAAACCGGCGGGAGAATGTTTTACGCACATTGCCTGAAAAATTTGCGACCTCCGCACGTGTTCGCCAAAACCAGAAACCGACTATGAATAATAGTAACGAAATCACATAGCCGGCAGCGTTAATCAAATGCAGCGCGGAAAGGAACCAACCCGTGAAGTTCAGCCAGGCGCAAAGCCAGATCCAGAACAGCCCAATCATGGAGGTTCTGGTAGGTTTCAAAAAAAATTGTATTTGAAGATGCACCACAGCGCGCGAAACCCGTCGCGCCAACCGATTTTTTTACCTTCCGCGTAAGTGCGCCCGTGATAGGAGATGCCAACTTCGTAAATCCGCACTTTCAACTTCGCTACTTTCGCAGTGATCTCCGGCTCAAAGCCGAAACGGTTTTCCTCGATTTTGATCTGTTGGATGATTTCGCGGCGGAACGTCTTGTAGCAGGTCTCCATGTCGGTGAGATTCAAGTCGGTCGCCATATTGGAACACATCGTCAGCACGTTATTGCCGACCGAGTGCCAGTAATATAAAACCCGATGACCACCCGCGCTACCGATAAAGCGCGAGCCAAAAACCACGTCAGCCTTGCCGGACATAATCGGCGCGAGGAGCCGATAATATTCCGCTGGATCGTATTCCAGATCAGCGTCCTGAATGATGACAATTTTTGATGTCGCGTGCGAAATGCCTGTGCGCAGAGCAGCGCCTTTACCTTGGTTATTTTCGTGGCGGACGAGCTTGATGCGCGGTTCTTTTTCAGCGAGCGGCTGGAGCTTGTTCCAAGTCCCATCCGTCGAACAGTCGTCCACGATGATGAGTTGCTGAACCGGCCGCTGCGCCAGCACCACTTGGATGACTTCAGCAACCGTGCCCGCTTCGTTATAAACCGGCATCACCGCCGTCAGGCAAGGCTCGATGTCGTTATTGGATTTTACTTCTTGAATCACAAACTTGTCCTCAGATAAAGGAAGATGGCAAAAAAAGCCTAGTGGTTCAATCTCAATCCTCGTCACGAATTGATGACAAAACCCGCCGGACTTGGCAATATCCCGCCATGCCTTCATTCGACATTGTTTCACAGGTCAACTCGATGGAAATCGAAAACGCCGTCAATCAGGCCAAAAAAGAATTGGCCAACCGCTTTGATTTCAAGAGCAGTAAGTGGGAGATCATTCTGGAAAAGACCGAGATCAAACTGACGGCGGACAACGAATTCAAAGTCAGCACACTGAATGAAATTGTTATCGGCAAATTAGCCAAGCGCGGTATTTCCATGAAAAGCATTGAGCAACGCGACCCTGATATTTCGCCGCTCGGTCACGCGCGTCAAAGCATCAAGATCAAGCACGGCATCGAAAGCAGTGTGGCCAAGGAGATTGCCAGTTTCATCCGTGAAGCCAAACTGAAAGTGACGACGCAAATCCAAGGCGATGAAGTGCGCGTGCAAGGCAAGAGCCGCGATGATCTGCAAGCGGTCATCGCCGCCGTGCGGGCGAAAGAATTTTCCGTAGCCGTGCAGTTTGTGAATTTCCGCGACTAATTTCGGCGGGGATGCTGTGCCACCGCTTCTGCATAAAAATCCCGCATCTGCGCGTTGACCCGGCGCATGGTGTAATTTTTTGCCACATGGGCGCGCGCGGCGGCGGACATGCGGGCGAGCAAGGCGCGGTCGCGATCAATCTTCTCCAAAAATTTCGCGAGGGCAGTCACGGCTTCGGCGGGATTCGTGGCGGGCGCGGCGAACCCGGTTTCCGGCGTGATTTGTGAGGCGGGGCCGCCGATGTCGAGGCACGCGACGGGGCGGCCAGCGGCCATCGCTTCCATGCAGACGTTGCCAAAACCTTCGTGCAACGCGGGGTGCAGGAGGACGTGAGATTGGCCGAGTCGCGCCAGGACGTCAGAGTATTTCGGCAGCGTGCCGAGAAATTTCACGCGCGACGCGACGCCGGTTTGCGCGGCGGTTTTTTCCAATTCACCACGGAACGGGCCGTCGTTGACAATCCACAATTCGGCGTCGGAATTATTTTTGGCGAATTCGGCGAAGGCGCGGATGGCGAGGTAAAAACCTTTCCAATGCACGTGGCGGCCCACGCAAATGGCGCGGAGCGGACCAGCGGGCGGACTGGGCAGCGCGGCGAATTGTGCGAGATCTTCGTCCGTGAGCGCGAGCTGCGGCATCTGTTCGACGCGCGGAGCACCGAGACGTTTGAGGGCGGCGCAACTTTCGCGGGTGACACCAATGGCGATGGTCGCGGCGGCGGCCGTTTCGCGGAGCGCGGCGGTTTGTTCGCAGAAATTACGGGCGCCATCGCGCGCGGTTTCGATGAGGCGATAGCGCAAGGGCAGTTCGGAGACGAATTCAGCCGGGGGCGTTTCCGCAGCACCAACGGGTCCCCAGATGAAGGGAAGATTTAATTCGCGCAGTCCGCTCGGCGACCAGTAGCGGCCGTAGGTGACGTGATGCACGAGGTCGAATTTCACATTCTGGTGCAACTCGCGCACGACGCTGCGCAAACTTTCCTGCCAGAGATGATAGTAAATCGCGGTGGTGGCGGAACGGCGGCTCAACCACTGCAATGCGGGTGGTAGCGCGTGAAAGATGGGATGAAAATTCGGCAGGGGATTTTTCCGGAGCACCGGCTCGGTCAATTCGCGGTATTGATGGGCGTCAGCGATCACGACCCAGACTTCGTGTTCCTTGAGAGCTTCGTTGATGGCACGCCACGCGTTGCCCGGCTCGGAAGTTTTGCAGGGGAAACAAGAATACGCAGAGAGCAGGACTTTCATGCTGCGTTTAGATTCGATTCCACCAGATCGGGGAGGGCTTAGGCACATCCACCGTCACTCGCTGCGCGGGGCTGGCCTTGGTGTAAATGGCGTAGCTGGTGGGCTTGAGATTGAAATGGCCGTGAAACAGCCGCCGCACGCGATGACTGAAAACCCACAACGGTTTCAAGGCGCGCACCCAAGCGGGCGCCATTTCGTTGGTCGCGTTTTTCTCGCGAATGGCGTTGGGCTTGAGATTCATGTTGTCACCAGTGTCGGCGAAGGTAGAGGTGAATTCATTACTCACCGCCATGGGAACTTGATTTCTCATCAAGGCGAGCGCCCAGTGAAAATCGCCGAGATCACGCCATTTGGTGTCGAAGAACAGCCCCCGTTCAGCAATAACTTTGCGGCGAATAAAAATGGAGCTGGTCAACACGGGAAAGCGGAACCAGATGTGCCGAACGTTGGGCACGAGCGCGTGGCGGTGGCAATTATAGTTCCCGCCCCCATCGGTGACGATGCTGCCGGCGAAGAGGACTTCGACTTCTGGATTTTCCTCGAAGAATTTTTTCACCGTGGCGAGTGCGCCGGGGAGATATTGCTCGTCGCAATTCAGATACGCGAGGATGTCGCCGGTGGCGCGGCGATAACCGCGATTCACCGCGTCATACATCCCGCCATCTTTTTCGATGAACGCTTTCACACGCTGATCCTGCGGCAACCAATCCAGTGTGCCGTCGTCGGAGCAGGAATCTTGCACAATGTGCTCATACTCGACGCCCTGCTGATCCGCCACGGAGGCGATGCAAAGCTTGAGCCACGCGGAATTGCGAAAACTGGGGGTGATGATGGAAAATTTCAAGTCGTTAGCCGGGGTCGGGTGAATGCTCCCACCGCTTTTCTCTAAAATATCCATGCGCGAAGATTCCAGTCGGATCCGACCAAGCGTTAGGATAAAAACCTCCAGCAAAATAAAGCGGGTTACGAAATTCCAAGTAAAAACTCCGGGGTTCTGGTAATCGGCATCTCCCTCGTATTGGATGAGCGGGGCCAGAAAAGCGCTTGCCAGCACGAACAGGGTGGCCCAACGCGTATTGACTACCAAGGCCAGGATGGCGCAAGGAATCGCGTAAAACAGAATGAACATCAGGTGCGGATTCGCCTGCTTATGAAGCATGGCCACCAGCCAAAACAACAGGGCAGAAACCACAATCGTCAGCCAATGATTTTTGAGATCCTTGAGCAAGGAAGTTTTTTCATCCACGGTTCCGGAGGGCGGATTGACCACCCAGGTTTTGAGCAGCCGATACACCCGCAACCAAACCAACGGCAAAAATTCAAAGCCCGCACGCACGCCAGAATCGTAGAAGGTCAGTCCTTTGCCCACGACATTGTGGTAACCGAGCTCCAGAAAACCTGGTTCAACCGATTCGCCTGCCGCAGAAGGTTTAAGCCATTTGGCTTGGAGTCGTTCCCAGCGATGGCGATAGCGCTCCAGTTTTTTAACGACGGCGGGCGGCACCAGTTCCTTGGCATATTTTTGCCGTTCAATGATGCCCCGGCGCAGGTAAGCATGATGCGGAGCTTTATAGATTGACGACAAATCTGCCTTGTTCAACTCTAACATCTGCACATCAAAAGCCACGCCAAGAAAGGCGCTAAGGTCGCGACAGACAGTTTCCGTGTGGTCAACCAGCGCGGCATAATCAACGCGAAATATTTTGGCACCCTTATTCTCAATCCGGGCTGCTTGATGAATGGCTTCTTCCTGATGGTAAATCATCCGGCTCAACATCCCCGGCTTGCCGAAGAAGCGCGAGGTTTGGCCAGCTTTGAGCAAACTGCGGTAGATTTCCACGGGATCGCGCCAGACCAGAATGAAGAAGGCGTTGGGATATTGCTTATGTAATTGCTCCAGACGATCGCAGTAAAATGGCGATTTTTCACCGCTAACCGTTGCCCCTTTGCGTTCACCAAAAGTGCGATATAAGTCTAGCGGCGTGCGGATTTTTTGCAGGCTGGAGGAACTCCCAGCAGAAAACATCTGATGCCGCGAAAGCGCCTGGTTGTAGAATTCGATCCGTTCCGCCCAGTTGCGCCGGAAACGGGTGTTTAACAATGGCCGCGGAAAATTCCACACGTCGCACTCATACATCAAGGCAATCTGGGGATTTTGATTCAGCAGCGAACACAGCAATGAGGTGCCGGAGCGAAATACGCCAACAATAAAAACTGGGTTTGTCGAGGGCATCAAAAAAATCTGCACAATCCTAAAGGCTATTCCATTCAACGCAACGGCTAAAACTCACGCCACGCGAAAGCGTTGCGCCACCGGAATCCGTCGGCCCATGCCGAACGCGAGGGGCGACACTTTCAACCCCGGCGCCGCCTGCCGCCGTTTGTATTCGCTGAACGTAATCTTATTTACCACGTCATTCACCACCGCCAAATCTAAGCCGCGCGCCACGATCTCCGCTTTGCTCAAATTTTTTACCACATACAGATCCAGAATCGCATCCAGCACGTCATACGGCGGCAGCGAATCTTGATCTTTCTGGCCGGGACGCAATTCCGCGCTCGGCGGCTTGGTGATGGAATCACTGGGAATAATTTCCCGCTCGCGATTCACCCAGCGCGAGATGCGATAAACATCCGTCTTCAGCACGTCCGCAATCGGCGCGAGCGCACCGTTCATGTCGCCGTAAAGCGTGCAGTAGCCCACGGCCATCTCGGATTTGTTGCCCGTGGTTAGCACCAGCCCGCCGAATTTATTTGAGAGCGCCATCAGCGTCAGACCGCGCAACCGCGACTGGATATTTTCTTCCGCTTCATTTGGTTTCGTGCCCGCGAACACCGGTTGCAACTGCGTTTCCAAGGCGTTGAACGATGGCTCGATCGGCAACACGTTGTAACGAATGCCCAGATTCTTCGCGAGCTGCTCAGCATCCGTCAAACTGCCGCTGCTCGAATAGCGCGCCGGCATCGCGATGCCCCAGACATTCTCCGCGCCCAGCGCATCCGCCGCGACGACCGCGATGAGCGCCGAATCAATCCCGCCCGATAAACCGAGCAACACCGACTTGAAACCGCACTTGCGGACGTAATCGCGAATCCCCAGCGACAGCGCGGAAAACAACAGTTCTTCGCGGGCGGGAAATTCGTTTCCGGTTTCCGGTTTCCGGTTTCCGGTTTTTTGCAGATTCACGACTAAAACGTCTTCCGTAAAACCTTTGCCCAGCGCCAACACTTCGCCTTGGGCGTTTAGCGCCACGCTGTGGCCGTCAAAAATCAATTCATCGTTCGCGCCAACCGCATTGACCTGCACCAGCGGAATTTTTTCGTCACGCGCCACGCGCCGCAACATCTCCAGCCGCGTGCGCTCTTTGCCATCGCACCAGGGCGAGGCGGAAAGATTGAAAATGATCTCCGCGCCCTGAACCACGAGTTCTTTCACTGGATCGCGACGATACAAACGCTCCGGCCAGAAATCTTCGTCGTTCCAGATGTCCTCGCAGATCGTGATGCCGATTTTTTGACCGTTAAAAACAAACGGCTCCACCGTTTTGGCCGGTTCAAAATAGCGGTCTTCGTCAAAAACATCGTAAGTCGGCAGCAAACTCTTGGTCGTGCACCAGATGATTTTCCCGTGCTGTAAAACGGCGGCGCAATTTTTTAGAGCGCGCCCCGGAAGTTCAGAATTTTTCTCCACGAAGCCAACGCATAACGGAACTGCACCAACGTGCTGCGCGGTTTCTGCCAGTGCCGCAAGATTGGCAGCGATAAAGTCTTCCCGCAGCAACAGGTCGCGCGGTGGATAACCGCAGAGAAATAATTCTGGCGCGAGCACGAATTCCGCGCCACGCGCCACGGCGTCGGCGTAAGCGTTCACGAGGCGTTCGCGGTTCGCCGCGAACGCGCCGATGGTTGAATTGAGTTGCAATAAGCCGACAATCATTTGGTTTTGCGATTAGAGATTTGCGAGTGGCAAACCTGTGCCATCGTAATTTGGAAAACGGCCAGCGTAAATCTATTCCACACTGCGCAGCGCCGCCGCCAGCGCGGTGAGATGCTGTTCCATGGTGAAGTGGTTGGTGAAATGTTCGCGTGCCTGCTCGCCACTCTTGATCGCGAGAACTTTGAGGATGGCGCTGGCGATTTCGGCTGGGTTTTGGCCATCCACCAGACCGGGATAATTTGGCGGCAACATCTCGGGCAACGAACGCCAACGCGTGGTGACCAAAGGCAGCCCGAACGCCATCGCCTCGATCAAATTCACCGGCTGATTTTCACCGAGATAACGCGTGGGGAACAAAAATAGATCCGCTTCGCGCAACAATTCTGTTTTGCGTTCACCTGAAACAAACCCGACCGGCTGCACCACGGCGGCGACCTCGGCATTCTCCCGCAGTTGCAGGAAATCTGCCTGCTCGTCAGTCGTC
This sequence comes from uncultured Verrucomicrobia subdivision 3 bacterium, assembly GCA_903911825.1. Classification (GTDB taxonomy): domain Bacteria; phylum Verrucomicrobiota; class Verrucomicrobiia; order Limisphaerales; family UBA11358; genus UBA11358. Next base: position 26,447 of record CAIWFB010000324.1, on the reverse strand, counting down.
ACAAAGTTACCCGCCACGGACAGCACCAGCTTCACCGGCAACTGGCGAGCAATGAGTTCGCGATTGGCGAGCACCACCGCTTCGACAGCCGCGAACAGGCCTTTCTCCCGCGTGCAGTGGGCCAGAAATAAAACTTTCACCGTCATCGCTGGCGAAGGTTCACCGGCAAAAATCCGTTTGCGCGCTACGAAACGATCGCGCCGGTAAGCGAGTAAGGTTTTCTCAAAATCCGGACACGGATCAGGAATGCCGTTGTTCACCACGCGGATCTGGCGGGATAATAGTTTCTCCGCATCGGCCACATTGTAACGCGAGAGCACAATGCTCAAATCCACGGGCCGAAACGCCCGATATGTTGCGGACCGCGAACTGATGGTAGTTTCGGTTTCCAGCCATTTCGCCAATCCGGCGGCGTGCCAGTGGAGAATGACGTGTTTGAAAAACGGGCGGCACAGGAACATCACCAGCCAGTCACGATACAACGCCACGCGCTTGCCGGGCGCGGGAACGTAATAGAAATTTTTGACGCCGTAACGGAACCGCAGCCAGAGGGCTTGCGCGCAAAACCAGAAGATGAGGAAAATTTTTGTGCCCTGAAATTCGCCGACGTCCGAAAGTCCACGCGAGAAGCGGGCGTTGACGTGATAACATTCGATGCCAAAGGGATTCGGCGTGCGCGCTTGCCGGCAATCACCACCCAAGCCAGCCAGCATCAGTTGCACCATGTAACTTTGGCCATGGTGTGGCGGCGGCGTGTGCGCAAAGACGAGCAGTTTCATTTCTGATTCACGGCGGTTGATTTAACGGTTTACGCGCCGTGCGAATTTTGAAATCGTAAATCCCCAATCGTAACTCGTAAATGACGAAGCGTGTCAATGTGCTCGGTGTCGGCCTTAGCGTCCTCAATCTGCGGACGGCGCTGGAGGCTATCGCCGCCGCCGTGCGCGAGCGGCGCAAGGGCTACATCTGCGTGACCGGCGTGCACGGCGTGATGGAAGCGCAGGATGATTCAGCCTTCAAAAAAATTCTCAACGGCGCTTTTCTCTGCACGCCCGACGGCATGCCGATGGTGTGGGCGGGTAAATTGGACGGCCATCGCGAGATGACCCGCGTCTATGGTCCTGATCTGATGCTGGACGTTTGCGCGTGGAGCGAAACTAGCGGCTGCAAACATTTCTTTTACGGCGGGGCGGACGGCGTGGCAGAATTATTGGCGCGGAAGTTGAAAGCAAAATTTCCCGAGCTACAAGTCGTGGGCACCTACACGCCGCCGTTCCGGGCGCTGAATGAAACGGAAGTCAAAGCGCTGCAGGAACAGATTCGCGTGGTGCAACCGGATATGTTGTGGGTGGGTTTGAGCACGCCGAAACAGGAAAAATTCATGGCGGAATTTCTACCGCAACTCGACGTGACGCTCATGGTCGGCGTGGGCGCGGCGTTTGATTTCCATAGCGGCCGCATCTCGCAAGCCCCGCGTTGGATGCAGCGCACGGGGCTGGAATGGTTTTATCGCCTGTGCTGCGAGCCGCGTCGCTTGTGGAAGCGTTACTTGCGCAACAATCCGCTCTTCGTGCTGAACTTATTTCTCCAGCGCACGGGACTGAAGAAATTTCCGCTGCCATGAGCCAGCCCACCGCCAGCAACTCAAGCGCGCGTTCGCGTTGGTGGATTTTTGCGGCGCTGATTTTGCTCATGGCGTCACTAGCGCTGACCACGCGAAGTTTTTGGCTGGATGAAACGTATTCCGCCCGCTTTGCGGAACAGTCCACTCCCGCGGCGTGCTGGCATCTGCTGCGCGAAATCAAGGGCTCCGACCCGCAAATGCCGCTCTACATCGCGTGGCTTTGGGCGGTGGAGAAAGTAGTCGGCCACCAGGAAATCGCCTTGCGCGCCGTGAACCTTTTTTGGTTCGTGCCGGCGCTGGTTGTGCTGTTGCGCACGTTGGCGGGGAATCGCTCGTTGCAACTTACCATCTTCGGCGCGGCAATCGTCAGTCCTTTTGCTTGGTATTACCTGAATGAAGCCCGCGCTTACACCATGCAATTCAGCACCAGCTTGGTGCTCTTTGCGCTCATCGGACATTGGGCGCGGCAAACGGATTTTTCGGCGACCAAAGAACGCGGCCACGTTCGGCTATTTTGCATCGCCCTGTTCTGCCTGTGCGGTAGCAGCCTGCTGAGCATGGTGCTGGCCACCGCGCCGCTGTTGGTGCTGCTGGTTTTGGTGCCACTGAAATCGTTGCGGCAATTGGGAAATCAATTCTGGGTCAGTTTGGCCGTCACTTCTGCGGCGTTAGTCGCGTTGGGAATTTATTATCTGTGGACGCTGCATTCCGGCGACCGCGCCACCGGCATCGCGGGCACGGATTGGCGCAACGCCGCGTTCATCGCATACGAGCTGTTTGGGGTTTCTGGTCTGGGCCCGGGGCGCATGGCTATTCGCAGTGGCGGCGGCGGACTGGAAACTTTCCGGTCCTTCGCGCCTATCTTGTTGCTCTTTGCGGCAACTGCGGCAGCACTGCTCTTTCTGGCGGCGGTTGATCTGAAAAAAAACCTCGGCACTAAAAAACTGGCACTGCTGTTTCTGTCGGTGGCTTTGCCGGTGGGCTTACTGTTGGCGGCGAGCCATGCCATGCACTTTCGGATTCTGGGTCGGCATTTTGCGGCGATGTGGCCAGTAGCCGTTTTGCTGCTGGGGCTTGGTTTAGCGACGGCGTGGCGGCGCGGAAAGTTAGGAAAAATTTTAGCCTGCAGTTTTGTGGGGCTGTATTTGGCGTCAGCGTTGTCGCTGCGTTTCGCGATGCGGCATGAAAAAGATGATTATCGCGGCGCAGCCAATGTTGCCAAAGCTGCGCTCGCAGAGGGAAAATCCGTTTGGTGGAATGCAGATCGCAATTCAGCCCTCTTTTATCAAGTCCCCTTGGCGAATGGCCAGACGCAGGCGAATGCCGCCGCTTGGCTGGCGAATCCAGACACACAATCCATCGCGAATGCGCGACCGGATGTCATCATCACCACGCGACCGGACGCTTATGATGATCGCGGCGGCATCCGAGAACTTGTGCGCGAAGGCCATTATCAACTCGCCACCAACCTCACCGCTTTCCAAATCTGGCGACGAATCGCGGTGGATTCCCCACCAAGTCAAAGCAAATAACCGCGTGCGCCGGGAAATTTGTTTGAGCAAATTCGTGCATTCGACTATCTCAATCCTGCGCATGGTGTCATCAGAAACTAAAAAACCCTTTTTAATCAAGGGCCTGTGGCCACACGAGATTGCTTTTCTTGCCTTGGTGGCGTGGGCTTTTCACTGGACGGGCGTGCAATTCCGTGGCTGGTGGCAGCCGTTGCCCATCTTCGGCAGCGCGTTGGTCGCAGGCTTGGGTGTGTTGATCTTTCGTTCGCGGGAAGAATGGCGACTCTTGCCGAATCGCGCCTCGTTTCTCATTTTGCTGGCGGCATGGGTAACGTTATTTCAAGTCTTAGGCAATGCCACGCTCGGCTACGGCGTGCCGCCCTCGATGTTCGCTTGGTTGCTGGATGCCTACACGTCGCCGCTGGCCGATCAGGAACATGCGCTGATGATTCCGTTCGTCGTGCTCGTGTTGCTCTGGTGGAAACGCAAGGAGTTGACCGCGCAACCGGCGGGCGTGTGGTGGCCGGCGCTGCTGTTAATCGTGCTTGGATTAGTTCTGCATCTTGCAGGTTTTATGGCGCAGCAAATCCGCCTTTCCATCATCGGATTTTTTGTGGGCCTCTACGGCATCACCGGTTTGCTGTGGGGAAAACATTGGTTGAAGGCGAGTTTCTTTCCATTTTTTCTGTTCGCATTTTGTCTGCCCATCACGGATGTGTTGGATCACCTGACGTCACCGCTGCGGTTGCTTGTGGCGCGCATTGTGGAAATCATCGCGCATCTGGGCTTATCGCCGGATTTGGTTCGGCAGGGCACGCAGTTGATGGATAGCCAGCGAACCTTCGCCTATGAGGTGGCGGCGGCGTGCAGCGGAATCCGTAGTCTGATCACGCTGCTGGTGCTAGCGACGGTTTATGGTTTTGTGACGTTTCGTTCGCCTTGGAAACGCGGCGCGCTGATCGCATCGGCATTGCCGCTGGCGGTGTTGGGCAATGTCATCCGGCTCTGTTTCACCATCGGAGTAGCGGAAATGTTCGGCCAAGACGCGGGCAAAGCGGTGGAAACAAATTTTGGCTTCATCACGTTTGCCGTGGCGCTGGGCTGCATGTTTTTAATCGCCCGGTGGCTGGAGAAACCTTCTGCCGACGCGACCACGCCGAATTCTACCACCGTATGAAACGCAACGCTTTTTTCCCGGCTGTGGTGGTCTTGGCTTTGCTGGGCGTCACGGTGGCGCTCTTGCTGGAGATCAAAACCAATCGTCGCCTCGGTGAACCGGGTGTGAAAACACGACCTTTGCCCAACAGCCGAAATCTGGAAGTGATCCTGCCGGAAAATGTGCCCGGCTGGAGTTCCCTGACCATCACCCAAGCGCAATTGGTCGTGGATGCCTTGCCCAGCGACACTAGCTTTGGTCAGCGGGTTTATAAAGGTGCCGAGGGCTTTCCCATTCTGGCCAACGTGGTTTTGATGGGCACAGATCGCACGAGCATTCATCAGCCGGAAATTTGTCTGCCGGGCCAAGGCTGGCAGATTGACCGGGACGCTTCCCGCGCCGACACCATCCACATTGAGAAACCATTTCCTTACGACCTTCCCGTCACGCGTTTGGTGGCTAACCTGAACACGACCGATACCAACGGCCAGCCCGTGGTCATACGTTGCAACTATGTTTATTGGTTTGTGGATGGCGATAGTTACACCGGCAACAAAGATGATTTCAAGTGGAGCATGATGCGGCATGTGCTGCTGACCGGCACGCTCGATCGCTGGGCTTATATCTCCTTTTTCTCGTATGGAACGCTGGGGCAAGAAGATGCTGTCTATGACCGCACAAAGAAATTGATTGCGGAGACGGTGCCGGAATTCCAACTTGTCCCGCGGACGGGCAAATAGTTAAGGTCGGCCCGACCCAATAATCTGAAGGTAAATAACAATGCTGCAACGGGATCGCCAAATCCGAACGCAGGTGAACCAATTGACGGACGCGTGCCTTTTCGCGGCCAGCTTTTGGTTAGCCTATGTCGTGCGCTGTAGCGGTTGGCTCCAATCGTGGCTGGGCTTGGATGTCATCCCTTTGGAATCCTTCGATCAGGTTGTCTGGCTCTACTTTGCGCTGGTGCCTGCCGCCCCGCTCGTCTTGGAATCACAGGGGTTCTACAACCGTCCCGTGGTTAGCTCCCGCACCGCCATGCTCTGGCCGCTGCTGCGGGGCTGCCTCATTGTCACCATCGGGCTGGTCTTGCTGCTGTTCACTTTCAAATCAGCCAACACGACGCCGCGCGGAGTAACGATCGTTTTTGCCTTCATCAGCTTCGGTTTGGTCTGGGCCAAAGAAGAATTACTACGGGCAGCCTTGCGGAGCCAGATGTCACATGCGCAATACAAACGCCGGATCATCATCGCCGGCACAGCGCCGGAAATTGTCCGGCTACGCAAACTGTTGGAGGATCGCGGCGGTGGCGACATCACCGTCATCGCGGAATTTAATCTGTTGGCCGGCCAGACGGCTGATTTGATTGAAGCCCTCCACGAACATTCCGTCAGCGGCGTGCTCATCAGTGCCAAAAACGCCAACTTCGAACGCGTCGAAAGCGTCATCCAGTTGTGTGAAATCGAAGGCGTCGAAGCCTGGCTCGCCGCCGATTTTTTTGCCACGCAAATCGCCCGCGCCAGCTTGGACGAAATGTTTGGCCACCCGCTGATCGTCTTCCGCTCCACCCCGGAAACTTCCTGGCAGATGCTCGCCAAGATGTTGATCGATTTTTTCGGCGCCATCTTCATGCTCCTCGTCGCGGCGTTGCCCATGCTGCTCGTTGCCTTACTTATCAAACTGACCTCCCCCGGCCCGATATTTTTCCGACAACAGCGCTCAGGACTAAACGGTTCCCCCTTCAACATCTTTAAGTTTCGCACCATGATGACCAACGCCGAGCAGTTCCAACATGAACTCGCCGCGATGAATGAGATGTCCGGCCCCGTTTTCAAAGTCACCAACGACCCGCGCATCACGCCCATCGGCAAATTTCTCCGCAAATACAGCCTCGATGAACTACCCCAACTCTTCAACGTCCTGCGCGGTGAGATGAGCCTCGTTGGGCCACGTCCGCTGCCCGTGGATGAAGTGAAACGCTTCAACGACCTCGCGCACCGCCGCCGCTTGAGCGTCAAACCCGGCCTCACCTGCCTGTGGCAAGTCAGCGGGCGCAATAAAATCTCAGACTTCAAAGAATGGGTGCGACTCGACTTAGAATACATTGATAATTGGTCCATCTGGCTCGACATCATCATTCTGTTCCGCACGATTCCGGCCGTCTTTTCTGGCACCGGCGCGAAGTGAGGTCATAAAATTATGAGAACAAGCGTCCTGTTGGCTCTAAGTCTGGCTGTCGCACTGGCTGCGACCGTCATTTATATTGGCAAAAAATCGACGGGCGAAAAATCGGCTGATGAAATCGGCCTGCTGCGACAGGAAGTGGCGACGTTGCGGGAGGAAGTGGACGGGCTGCGCAAAGCAGAAGAAACGCGGAAACGTGCGGCTGATTCACTGAATGGTTTTACGGCCGACGGCCGACTGGTCGGCCCGGCGGAAATCATGGCGCAATTGCAGGCCCTTCGCGCCCAGCAACAATCCGCGCAAACGGCGCTTGCCTCGAACTTGATGGAGATCACCTTGGATCGCGGCAGCGACGCATGGGCACGTGGTGATTACAAAAAAGCCATGAAGCTACTGCTCCCGCTCGCCGAGTCCGGCGATGCCGTCGCGCAACATCGCATCGGCGTCATGTATGTGCTGGGGCAAGGTGTGGAAAAAGATTCTGCGAAAGCAATCGAGTGGTATGCCAAGGCGGCGGAACAGGGACAGGCCGAATCGCAGCACGGTCTCGGCCTGCGGTTGTTGTGGGGTGATGGCGCGGACAAAGATCCGCAAAAGGCGGCGGCTTGGCTGACGACGGCAGCAAATCAGGGCGTTGCTGATTCTGCGACGTGGCTGGGCGATATGTATTTTACCGGTAACGGCGTCGCGCAAGACCCGGTCGAAGGCTACAAGTGGCTGCTGCTCGCCAAGGACAAGTTCAACATCAACCACCGCAACGGCGCCACGCTCCAACAATTCGCCGCGCAATTGACCCCGCAGCAGTTGGCGGAAGCGCAGCAACGCGCCAGAGACTTTGTCCCGCAACGCACCGGGCCGGAAGATTTTTAAGCGAGGCAAGGTTGCTACAATCCCCTCCAACCGCTTTAGACGTTGAATCAATGTGAGCTTTGCATACGATTCAGGCTCGCGAACGCAGCGGCAATTTTTAAAATTTATCACCGATGAAAAAAAAGCAGAAACAACTTACTTCCGTCGTCACCGGCGCGGCCGGTTTTCTTGGCTCACACCTCACCGATCTGTTGCTGAAGCGCGGCCACAAAGTCATCGGCATTGATAATTTCGTCACCGGCAGCGTGGACAACATCGTTCACCTCGGCGGCAATCCGAATTTCAAATTCATCCAGCAGGACGTCACCGAATTTATTTTCCTCGATGGCCCGGTGGACTACGTCTGGCATTTCGCTTCGCCTGCCAGCCCGATTGATTATCTGCAAATCCCTATTCAAACAATGAAGGTCGGTTCACTCGGCACGCACAAAGCCTTGGGCCTCGCCAAGAATAAAGGCGCCCGCTTTCTGGTCGCGTCCACCTCGGAAATTTACGGAGATCCCCTGCTCCATCCGCAGCCGGAAGAATACTGGGGCAACGTCAACACCATCGGGCCGCGTGGTTGCTACGACGAAGCCAAACGCTTCGCCGAAGCACTCACGATGGCCTATCACCGCGAGCATAAAGTCGAGACGCGCATCGTCCGCATCTTCAATACCTACGGCCCGCGCATGCGCCTGAATGATGGCCGCGTGGTGCCCGCTTTCATTAGCCAAGCGTTGAAGAATAAAGCCATCACTGTTTTCGGCAAAGGCACCCAGACGCGCAGCTTCTGCTATTACTCTGACCTGATCGAAGGCATTTATCGCCTGATGATGAGCGATTACGATTTGCCCGTGAACATCGGCAACCCAACCGAAATGACCATGCTCCAATTCGCCGAGCAGATCATCCAAGCCACCGGCTCCAAGAGCAAAATCGTCCACAAACCCTTGCCACAAGACGACCCTAAGCAACGCAAGCCTGACATCGCCAAAGCTAAAAAAATTCTCAAGTGGGAGCCGCAAGTGAAGCTGGCGGATGGTTTGACGGACACGATTGCGTATTTCCGGACGAAGGTCTGACGCCATTTAAACATTGGCGATTTACGATTTACGCGCCAAAAAATCTGCGTCATCGTAAATTCAATACCGTAAATTGAGCTGATGTTATTTCGCGCCCGCCAATTTGAATTCTGTTTTCCGCGTCCGACGCTCGTCATGGGCATCGTCAATGTCACGCCGGATTCTTTTTCTGATGGCGGAAAATTTCTGAACACCGATGCCGCCGTCGCCCACGCGCTCCAACTGGTTGACGAAGGCGCGGAAATCCTCGACCTCGGTGGCGAATCCACCCGCCCCGGCGCAGAACCCGTTAGTGAGGCCGAGGAACTTCGCCGCGTGATTCCTGTGATTCATGCGCTCGCTGCCAAAACCAAAGTCGCGCTCTCGATTGATACGATGAAGCCCGCCGTGGCCCGCGCGGCGCTGGTGGCTGGGGCCAGCATCGTCAACGATGTCGCTGCCAACCGAAGCGAGCCGCTAATGTGGCAAACCGTCGCGGAATTTGCTGCGGGCTATATCTGTATGCACGCCCAAGGCACCCCGCAGACGATGCAGCAAAATCCCGTTTATGCTGATGTGCTCGGTGATGTCACCGAGTTTTTTAAAGAGCGATTGGAAAAATTGAATGCGGCTGGAATTTCGAACGAGCAAGTGGTGTTCGATCCCGGCATCGGCTTCGGCAAAACGCTGGAACATAATTTATCCCTGCTCGCTGGGCTTAAAAAATTTCAGGCGCTGGGTCGTCCGCAATTATTAGGCGTCTCACGGAAATCTTTCATGGCAAAAATTTTCACAGCGGACGCGAATGAGCGCTTGCCCGCGTCGCTTGCCTGCGCGACTCTGGCGGTAGCCAACGGCGTGCAGCTCATCCGCACGCATGATGTGGCCGCCACCGTTCAAGCGGTGCGCACGGCGGAAGCAATTTTGTCCCGTAAACCAAATGTGGAATGACCTCGAAAAAGGCTGGCAGCCCGTAGTGGAGATTTTAATCCTCGCGGTGCTCATCTATTTTGCCTTTCGCTTCGTGCGCGGCACGCGCGGCTGGCCCGTGGTCATCGGTTTTTTGGTGGTTATCCTCGCACTCACAGCGGTCACGACCATTTTGGATCTAAAAGTTCTTCGCTGGATTCTCGGTAGCGCTTCGGTGTTCATCGCGTTAGGGGCGATGGTCATTTTCCAACCCGAATTGCGCCGGATGTTGGCCGAGCTGGGTAATCTTCCCTTGTTCGCCAGCAACAGCGAGCAGCGCGAGAGCATCGAAATCATCATCCAAACCTGCGAACGCCTCGCTGACGTGCGCATCGGGGCGCTGATCGCAATCGAGCAATCCATTCAGCTACAAGAAGCCGTTGAGTCCGGCATCAAAGTGGATTGCGACGTGACGTCGGAAATGTTGGAGACAATTTTCTTTCCGAACAACGCGGTGCATGATGGTGGCGTCATCATCAAAGGCGATCGCATCGCTTACGCCGCCTGTATTTTCCCGCTGACCCAACGCAGCGACCTCAATAAATCCCTGGGCACCCGGCATCGCGCCGCGCTGGGTTTGAGCGAGGAAACAGATGCCGTCATCGTCGTCGTCTCCGAAGAAACCGGCACGATGTCGCATGCTTACAAAGGCCAGCTCGTGCGCGGTGTGACTTTGGAAGAGCTACGTTCCTTCGTGACTTCCATCATCTTAAAACCGGCGCGCCCAAATAATCTGTTGCACTGGCTGCGCTCCAAATTTGGCGAACACCACACGTCCGCTGGCCCAGCCGTCATCACCAAGCGTGAACCGCGCCCGGCGACCAAGTCGGGAGCCAAATAATTTCCCCCCACATGCGCACATTATTTATCAAAGATTGGGGCTGGAAATTGTTCTCGCTGGTGGTGGCGGCGGCCATCTGGTTGACCGTGAACCGTATCTTGCATGAATCGAATATCGCCGCCCCGCGCGCCGGTAACAGCACACTCACTTACGGTAAGTTGCCCGTCTTCATTGTCGCCGCCGCCGCCGACGTGCATCTCTATCGCGTCGTGCCGGATAGTATTTCCGTCACCGTCAGCGGGGCGCCGGACGTGATTGCGGATTTGAAAGCGAATCAGATTCGCGCCACCGTGGATTTGACTGACATTGATTCCGCCAAGGATTTGAAACGCCGCGTGGATATTTCTGTGCCTTCCGGCGTAACGCTGGTGAGCGTGGAGCCGAGCAAAGTTGGCGTGATCATTCCGCCGAAGTGATTTTCGGTCGACAAAATCCTGCACCGGTTCAGTTTCTGGCAAAATTCTGCATGTTCAACCGGCGCGGTTCGTGGTTTCATTTCCAAAATTTAACATGAGTTCTCCTCGCAAAATCTTTGGCACCGATGGCGTTCGCGGCACGGCGAATGTCGAACCCGTTACCGCTGAAACCGCCCTGAAGTTGGGACGCGCGGCGGCGCACGTTTTCAAAAATCTTGAACGCGAATCGCGCGGGCGCGGCAAACACAAGATCGTCATCGGCAAAGACACGCGCCTCTCCGGCTACATGTTGGAGAACGCCATCAGCTCCGGCATCCTTTCGATGGGCGTGGATGTGCTCTTCATCGGGCCGCTGCCCACGCCGGGCGTGGCGTATGTCACGCGGAGTTTGCGCGCGGATGCAGGCATCGTCATCACCGCCTCGCACAATCCTTACACGGATAATGGCATCAAATTTTTTCGCGCGGACGGCTACAAACTCGATGACAAAATCGAAAGCCAAATTGAAAATCTCGTCTTCACCGGCGAGATCGAAAATGTCCGCCCTTCCGCTGGCGAAATCGGCCGCGCCGTGCGCGTGGACGATGCGCTCGGCCGCTACATCGAATACGCCAAAGCCAGTTTCCCGCGCGGCCTGACGCTCGAAGGCGTGAAAATCGTTTTGGACTGCGGCCACGGTGCCGCTTACAAATCGTCGCCCTGCGTCCTGCGCGAACTTGGCGCCGACGTCACCGTTTTCAACAACCAGCCGGACGGCAAAAACATCAATGAAAACTGCGGCTCCATGCACCCCGAAGCCATGTGCAAAAAGGTGGTCGAGTGCGGCGCGCATATCGGTATCGCGCACGATGGTGATGCGGATCGCGTGTTGCTTTGCGACGAAAACGGCACGTTGATTGATGGTGATGACATCATGGCCATCGCCGCGCTCGAGATGCTTGCGGAAAACTCTTTAGCTGGAAAAACTCTCGTCTCCACCGTGATGAGCAATGCCGGACTCGAAGCCGCCATCGTTCAGGCGGGCGGCCAGATGCTGCGCACCGGCGTGGGCGACAAGAACGTGATTGATGAGATGCTCCGTAGCGGCTTCAACTTCGGCGGCGAACAGAGCGGACATCTGATCTTCCGCGATTTCGCCAGCACCGGCGATGGCCTCGTGGCTGCGCTCCAGATTCTGCGCATCATGAAAGCCCGACAAGCGCCGCTCTCGCAGCTCGCAAAATGCTGGACGCGTTTCCCGCAGCTCGTGACGAACGTGAAAGTGCGTGAGAAAAAACCGTTCGACCAACTCGACGGCGTGAATCAACTCGTGGCGGCGGCGGAAAAAGAATTGGCCGCGCAAGGTGGCCGCTTACTGCTGCGTTACTCCGGCACGGAACCCAAAGTGCGCCTGCTGGTGGAAGGCCGTGACAGCGCGATGCTCAAGTCGTGGTCCGAAAAAATCTGCGGCGCGATTCAGAAACAGATTGGGGTTTAACTTTCTGCTGACTTTATTTCCCCCGTGAAAACCAGCGGCGTAAAACCCAGATTACGGGTGAAATACTGAATAGGAAAAGTGGACACCAAAGGCTTATCATTAGCGTCCAAATTGGAGCAGGCTGATTTGCCAACCAAAAATAGCGAAAATATATTCCGGGTAAATCGCAGTAAAGTGCTTTTAGCGTAGGCTGCCTCTGTCGGTCAATATAGATAATTTTCCCCCATCCATAATTTCCCCAATGCCAGATTTGTCTGTCCGGTTCAGGGCTGTCGGTATCGCTCATCGCGACAATACTGCCCCGATACGGGCCGGTTTTAGAACCATTAAAAAAGGCCAAACAGCCAAATGGATTGCCGCTAAAACCCTCGCAAACACTGATATGAAAATTAGTCGCGAGCGATAATTGTTGGCGCTGCGGATCCACCGTAAAAGTTGCTAACCATAAAACCAGCGTGCCACCTGCAAGAACGATTGAAATAACGGACGCGGGATTTAACCACCGAGAATTTAATTTATCCCATTTTACTTTCACGAATTTGACTTTGCGCCGCTCCTTTCAACTTGTCCAGCCCAAGTTCTACTCACTGATTGGTAAGAGTCGCGGCGACGAAACTCAAATTGAAATCTGAAACTAAATTTGAGACACCTCACATCGCCACCTACGGAACCAACAGAATTTCCCCACGCAGTTTGCCGATGTTTTGATTCGGCAGGCGCTGGTCAAGGGAACCGGCCAACGGTTTTTCCACATCCACATGGCCATCGGCAAAGGTGACATTAGCTTTTTGCGTGTGACGGAAGTGCGCGGTGGTTTCGCTGGTATTCAAATAATAAAATTCTTCAAACAACGGATTGCTCGCCGAGGCGGGGGCTTGAAAGGTGTTCACTTGGGCGGTGTCAGCGAACCACGCCGTTTCGGCGGGCTGCCGCAAACGACTGAAATTCACAGCGGGCTTGGTGGGCAATACGAAGAGCGCGAGGTTGGCACCGTAGCTGAAGATGACGTTGGTGCCTTTGAGTTTGAATTGCGCGGAGCTCCACGCGGGCGAAGGGCAGAATCGCACCGCACCGCCGCGGAGATACGGAAAGAGTGCACCCACGGTCAGATCGAATTCCCGTTGACCTTCCGGCACGGACGTTCCCTGAATCCAGCCGAACCAATAAAGTGTGCCGCCATTGGTTGTGCCGCTACTGGAATATTTGAAACCGTAACCGCTGTTTTCATCCGCATACATCTGCGTGCCGAGGCCGATCTGGCGGAGGTTACTGACGCAATCAGCGCGCAGGGCGGTGGCTTTGGCGCGATTGAGCGCGGGGAGCAACATCGCGGATAAAATACCGATGATGGCGATGACGACGAGGAGTTCGATCAACGTAAAACCGGGCGCGCGGCGGGCGGAATGCGGACCGGAGCTGCGCTGCAATTCGCGGCTCAATTGAAAACCGCCCACGCAATTCTGACAGATGCAGGCGCGATTCCGCAAGGGCTCCGGCACGCGCAAGAGCAGTTCGGAGGGAATCTCCTGTTGCATACACCAGCACTGCCCTTTGTAGGTGGCGGGCGAACACAACTGACAATGGTTCGCCTCGCCACACAAAGGGCAAGCGGCGGGATTAAGCTGCTGTAGTGAGTTCATAACGGATGATGGTGGGGCTCAATTCACGGCGCTCGCGCACGGCGGTAAGCACAAAATATTTTTCAGGCACCGCCATTTCCGACCACGCGGCAATTTCGCCGCGCGTGCGCAGACAGCCGAGGCAGTGGTCAGCGTGATCGAGTTGGCAGATGCCGTTGCAGGGAGAATCGCAATGCATATTCAGTTCAAGGTAGGTCGGCGCGAACGCGATAAAATGATTTATCAGCCGGCGGGTTGGTCGCTTGCAAAATTAAATTGGTTCCGGTGCCCAAGCTGGTGGGCGCGGCGGGTGTCCAGATTTTGAAATCAGCAGACTGCTCCAGCGTGTAGAACCAGTTCGCATCGCTGGTAAAGTGAATCTGTCCGGCGGCGACGGTGCTGACGAGGCTCACCGGCAATGGCGAGGCGAACGCGAGATTATCCACCGTGCCGTGCGCGAGCAAGGCGTCGCCGTAAATGTCATCGAGCGTGGTGTAGCTGCTGATCGCCAGCGTATCGAGGTTGAAAGCATTCGCACCGTAGGCGGCGATGACAGGCAATGAAGTGAAGACCTGACCGTTGGTATAGACCGTGCCGCTGATACTCGCTTCGCCCGCACGATGAATCAGGACGACGCGATAATTCACCCCGTTGACCAGCGGCTGGCTGGTGTCGAAGGCGAAGTAAAAATTACCATTGGCATCCACCAGCGTGGCGTCAAGCGATGGGCCATAGCTGTCCGGGCCATCAGGAAAATAGTCGAACTCGCACAGGTTGGGAGAAACACCGTTCGCGCGAGAGAAGTTCGTGCTAGTGGCATTGGCGAAATTGCACAAGCCGATGGCGATTTGAAAATATCCCGTGGCGTTCGCGTCCTTGAGGTTCAAATCGAACGAGACACAAAAACCGTCCGCCTTGGTGAAGGTCGCGCCGAGTGGATGATAAAAATAGCTGTTGGTTTGGGACGAATCCCAAGTGACCGCGAGGTTATGATTGGTGGCATCCCACTGGAACAGGTTCGGATCACCGAAAACCTGCCAGCCAGCCAGCGCGGGATTGGCGGTGAACTTTTCTTTGATAAGCGTGGCGTGGGCTACGGACAGGACGAACACGCTGGCAATGGCCAGCAAACGGATTTTTTGCATCAGGCTGATCTTTCATTTCTGCTCCGTGAAAATGAATTCACGGAACGGGTTGGGTTGAGAGACCAGCGCGAGGCCGGGAGATTTTGGAAAATAAAAAACCTCCAGACTTCGCAAACGAGGAATGGAGGTAAATTCGACGAGCCGCCCAAAAATGGTTTGGGTGGACTGGCCTCATCCTTCTCTTTGCGGAGAAGTGCCCCGAACGTGGGGCGGACGAGCACAAACAAACCGGTATCCTGACTTCGGCCTCAAACCTCACTCCCGTCTTCCCGGACTTTCGTCCAGTGACCTTGGGAGTTTGTAGCCGTTACAGTGGCGCAACCGTCCCGGATTCACACCGGGTTCCCTGACATTTGTCTGCTATGACGGCGGAAACTGTCCCGCCGTTTTCAAAGAGCGCGCTAGTTCTACGCTGAATTAAAAATTTTCCAAGCTAAATTTTCTCCGGCACTCATCAAACATTTCAATAAACTTCGTCGTGCGTGCCGACGCTGGCGAGCAAAATGGCTTCTGCGCCTTTGTGCTGCACAAATTCAAAAACAATCCGCAAATCATAGCCTGCACTCGACGCCCATGAACCGGCCAGTTTGCCTTTGAGTTTGTGGGTCTTGAGCTGCGGGTGAAAGGCGTCCTCGGCCAGCAAGGCTAGAACGGATTCCAGTTCCGTGGCAATGTTTGGATGCTTCCGGGCGAACCGACGACCCGAACGGATGAAGGCCGCTGAGGGCAGGAGCGCGCGTTTCACGCGAGGAGGCGTTTGGTGATTTGCGCGGGCGTGGCGACACGGAGCCGACCTTCTTTGAATTCGCGCCGGGCAGATTTGACGGCTTCAACCAATTCAGTGCGGTGATGTTCAGCAAGCCGATGTCGTAAAACTTCCACGAGCGATTCCTGCTCTTCGATAGCTAGACCATCAGCAGAGTCCAGAACTTGGGCGAACTTTGTCATGGCAGAAAACTAGCACCGGAACAGGATTTGGGAAACGATGTTTTTAAAATCCGGCACAACCAAAGAACGGTTTTATCGGCCAGAACGAGAATGGAAGCGAGCAAACCAATTGCGTAGCCAATTACGAAAAGCCTGAAAGCGGTCCGGCGGATTGTCTGTTGAAACTTGTGGGCCACCAACATCTACGATGACACCTGCCGAAACATACCCACTGATAGTCGTATTGCTCAACGAGGTTTGAAGCCCAGACAATTTTTCATCAGCCAGAGCGGATGAAAACGAGCACAACAGCATCCCTAAAAGCAAAAACTTTAGAATGTATTGGCGAGTTTTCATACGAATCGTTGAATGTGATTCTGAAGTTTTACGACTAAGTGTCCAATGCTTTTCTGGTCATCGTTCACGCCACCGGTTTCTGTCCCCAGCCGAACAATTTCTTGGCCTTGATGACTTCAAAAATTGCCGGCGGAATCAGTTGGGCGAGGCTTTCGTCGCCGGAATGGATCTTGGCCAGCACTTCGCCGGAATAAATCTTCAGCGAGTCGGCGTTGAAGTTGTCGAGGTTCACCACGAATTTATTTTCCAACAAATGTGCGTAGAGGTGGCGAAGATGAGCGGGCACTTCCAGATTTTCCGCCGTGGTCAGCTTGCCGGTTTTCTTGTCGAGCGAAGGATAAACGTAGAGCTTCGCGCCGTTCTTGAATAATTGTCCAAGCGATTCCATCAAGCCGCCCGGCAAGTCGGTGTAGAATTTCTCATCCAACACGTCGCGCAACCGCACCAAGCCGATGGGTAGGCCGATCGGTTTCTGCGTGTGCCGCGAGAGATACGTGACCAAGCGATGGTAACGGAGAAAATTGGAGATCAACACCGGCTTGCCCAACGCGCCGAGTGTGTCCACGCGGTCGAGGAAGTCGCGATGATCAATGGAATTGCCGATCTGCAACTGGCGCAACGTCATTTCGAACATCGTCACGGGGGCTTCGCCGGCAAGCGCGGGTTCTTGCACGAACATCTCTTGGGCGCGTTCCATCATGTCGAGCATGGGGTTCGTGAGCGGACGGAAACTACCGCGTTCGAGCAGCACTGGTTTTTTGTAGAGCAATTCACTGGGGATGACCGTTTCGCCGCTGGCGGTGAACATGGTGGCTTCCGTAAGCCATTGCTCCACGAGCTGCAGCGCCATGAGGCGGTTGTCCACTTTGAAAAAAGCGGGCCCGGAAAATTTGATCATGTCCACTTCGATGCGCTGATTCGACAAGCCGTCGAGCAGCGAACCGATGAGGCCGATGGGATCCAGCGAACGATAGAACGCGCCGTGAATCAGGTTCACGCCCAGCACGCCGATGGCTTCCTGCTGGCGCTGCGTTTCCCAATCCAACATCCGCGCGTGGATGATGATGGTGGACGGTTCCGCTTGGGGAACGGTCTGGAATTTCACGCCCAACCAACCTTGCCCGCCATCTTCACCGGCTTTGGAAATGTGCTTGGTGGTGACCGTGTCGGCGTAGGCGAAAAAGGTGCATTTGTTGCCGCGCGTCTGATCCAAGCGTTGCACGAGGAGATTATATTCCAAGTCCAACATGGACTGGAGACGTTTGCGGCTGACGTAGCGATCGGCCACACCATAGATCGCGTCACTCACCGCCATGTCGTAGGCGGAAATGGTCTTGGCGACGGTGCCGGAGGCTTTGCCGACTTGAAAGAACCAGCGCGCCACTTCCTGCCCCGCGCCGATTTCGGCAAAGGTGCCGTATTTTTTGGCGTCAACATTGATTTGGAGCGCTTTTTGACCGGTGTTTAATTTTTCCAAGCTCATAAATTTCCCCGTGCCGCGACGATACACAAAAAGCGGCGCGAGTCCAATAAGATGCAAGCGCGGCCAGAAAAGAAAAAGCGCGATGGCTTTCACCATCGCGCGTGATTTTTTGAGCCAGGAACTTATTTGGGCGTGCCGGTCTTTTTGGTGCGCGGGCCGCGTTTGATTTCGCTGGTGCGGGTGCCGCCGGCCTTTTCGTATTCGGAACTATCCGGGCCGTATTTCACCTTTACACCGCCCAACAGCCGCGAACCGAGGTCCGTGGACTTGGCTTCCAATACCTCCAACTCATTCAACTCATCGTCCAAATCCGAGAGCATTTGGTTGTAAAGGTCCAGCTTGGTTTCCAGCGCCGTATTCGCGGCGGTCAAAGCCGCCAACGACGTGCCATTCCCGAAGTCCATTGTCTTATCTACCGTTGCCAACGAGTTCGCCCGCTCTTTAGCGGCGTCCAAGGCTGGCGATTTTCTCTTTGCTCTAGCCATAGTATTGATTCGTTTAGTTTCAGTTTGAGCCGGGCGCGGAAACCTCTGGTTTCCCCCGCCACGAGCCGACGGTTTACCTCTTCCACGCCACTGCCAAACTGTCAAGTGCCCGACCGGAACTCCTCCGCTCAACCCACCAACGGCTAGGCTCAACCCCAGAGCCGTTCCGCTCGCGACCAAAGCCGCTAAGCTCACGAGCCAAGCCGTTTGGCTGATAAGCGTAACGGTTAAGCTGATGACCGAAGCGGCTAACCTCAACAGGATAGCGGTTAAGCTCGTGACCTAAACGCCTAACCTCAGCATCGGAACGGCTAAGCTCACGACCAAACCGCATTAAAAAGCCAAAAAAGTGGCGAAAATGTGGGTTTATGGAGATTTTGACTGGGAAGGGGGAGTCTGGCCCGGGTTTTACGCTATTATCTGGATGGCCAACCAGGCTTGGTAGGGCGCGTCACTCCGTGCGCGCCGGCGGTTAGCAACCTACGCGTCCGGCGGGCAGCGGACTGCCCGCCCTACCGGCGTTAAGTCCTTGGTTGGTCCGCTGGATATTCCCGCTTGGTTTTACCCGCAGATCAAAAGAGGTCAGGCCCAGTCTTGACGCCCGTTTTCTGGGTGGTTAAATCGGCGCCACGACCAGCCCTTTGAGGGTTGACTAAAAATGGTTAGCAACGAAAGGAATTCAATAATGAGAATACAAGTTCATGTTGGATTGATTCCAAAGGTTCACTTGGAACAAAAGGCACTTAAAACCCTTCTCAAAATTTATCCAGAAGGCGACAGAGGGCGGAGTTTCCATTGTATTCTCAATGAAAATGATGAGCGTTTGAGCAAGATCTTAAAATGCCTAAAAGACTTTGGGCTCTTTCCGCGACTATCTGACGAAAGTGAAAACGAGAGTCAGAATGGTTACAGGTTTAGGCTAGAAAAAGAACGCATCTATGAAAGTATTGATTTTGGTTTGGTTAACCTATTTGAACCTGTTGCCAAAATTTCACTGGAAACAGTTAAGCGACGGACATCTGATGGCCTATTGATCGTCACTTCGGATTTTGAGGGGCAACCGCCGCAACTAGGCTGGGTTCATGAACCGGGGAAAACCACCTACGCCGTCACCCACTCCATCAAACTTCTCATGGAGCAAGCCGACCTGAAGGGAATCCAGTTTTTCCCGGCGAAGGTAATGGGGCATAAGGCCAAACAAGTTCGCGAGCAGTATTGGGAATTAGTCACCAACTTGCGGATGCCGCGATTGTCTCCGGGGTTGCATTTGATTGATGGAATTGGCGGTCTTTATGAAGATGGGAAAAGCCATGCCTGCATTGTGAAAGACGGTTTTACGCCTGCTGAAATGCGCTACCGAAGCAGTGATTTGGCTAAGCTCGGACCGTTTGACTTGGCGCGGACCCATGAGCCAAATGGCGGCAAGGCGGGAACCTTCGTTGCGTCCAAACGGTTTTACGACTTTTGTCAGGCCGAAAAATTGGAAATTGACTGGATTCCCGTGCGGATTGACCCGGATTGAAATTTCCTTCTGGCTGCTCAATAAGGTTTCAGTCCCAACCCTGGCGCGGTTTAGTTCATGAATAACCCTGCTTATCCCCTTCCGGCAATCCCTCGGCTGCTGGTGCCTTCAAGCTTTCGGCTTTCCGCGCCCGTTTTTTGCCCTATACTGAACCGACTATGTATCGGACGCAGGATTTACACGTTAAAGAAATTGTGCCTTTGCTCTCGCCGCGCGCCATCAAGGCGATCGCGCCGGTGAGCGAGGCGGTGAATGCCACCGTGGCGGAAGCCCGGGAGCGCATCATCCGGATCTTGAACCAACAAGACCCGCGCTTGCTCGTGGTGGTGGGGCCGTGCTCCATTCACGATGAAAAGAGCGCTTTGGAATACGCCCAACGCTTGAGCAAGCTGCAAAAGGAATTTTCAGACCGCTTGGAAATCGTCATGCGCGTCTATTTTGAGAAACCCCGCACCACCATCGGCTGGAAGGGCTTGATCAACGACCCGCATCTGGACGGTTCGCAGGACATCGAAGCGGGCTTGAAAACGGCGCGGAAATTATTGCTGCAAATCAATGCCCTCGGCTTGCCGGCGGCCACGGAATTTCTCGATCCCATCGTGCCGCAATACATCGCGGACCTCATCAGTTGGGCGGCCATCGGCGCGCGCACCACGGAATCGCAGACGCATCGCGAGATGGCCAGCGGTCTCTCCATGCCCGTGGGCTTGAAGAACAGCACGGACGGCAGCTTGCAAGTGGCCATTGATGCCATGGGCGCCACGCGCAATTCCCACAGTTTTCTCGGCGTGAACGAAGAAGGCGTGACGAGCATCGTCCGCACGAACGGCAACCCGAACGCGCACGTCGTCCTCCGCGGCGGCCGCGCGATGACGAATTACGACGCCGCGAGCATCCAGACGGCGGAAGGCAAGTTGGCGTCGGAAAAATTGCCGCCGGTGCTCATGGTGGATTGCAGCCACGCGAATTCGGAAAAGAAATTCGCCAAGCAGGAAGAAGTCTGGCGCAGCGTCATCGAACAACGGGTCGGCGGCACGAAGTCGCTCATCGGCCTGATGGTGGAAAGTCACTTGAGCGAAGGTAATCAGCCGATTCCCAAAGCGCTGAACGAACTCCGCTACGGTGTGAGCATCACAGATTCCTGCGTGGGCTGGGAAACCACCGAACGCATGTTGCGTTGGGGTTACGAGACGCTGGCGAAAGCGGCGTAAGCTGTCACGGCCAAGTCCACTGCCACGGAAACTTCAGGCGATAAAAACGCTGGGAGTTGGTGGCATTCACGAAGACGGACTGCGTCACCGTCAGCGTGCTGAAAGTGGAATTCGTCAGCCAAGTAGCCGCCGCCAGATTGGTGGCGAATAGGACTTGGCCATTCATCCCTACCGGCGCGTTGACCAATTGCAACTGGTTGCTGGTATTCACGGGCACCAAACCGCCCACATCCACGGGCGAAATCATTTGTTGCACCGTGTCGGCAATGACGGCGTGAAAGCGAGCGGAGGGAGCAATGGGCCCCCACCAGACGTAATTCGTGCCAGGCCCGTTGATGGCCCACGGTGACAGAGCGGCGTTTTCCAGCGCGCTTGTGATATTGGTCGTATTATCGAGCACATTGGTCAGACCGTATTGGCCGGCATTCGCTTCGACGTCATCTAGCAAGGCAAAAACATCAGGCGTATAAATCTTCAACGCCGGACTACTGACTTTGATTTGATTGAGCCGGTTCGAATAGGCGTTGTTGAATTCAACGATGCGCTGACGAATGAAGGCCCGGCCCGACGGCGTGTAGCTGTTGTATTGGGGAGTTTTAGTGAGGTCAACCGCATTGGGGGCAATAAGCGTGCGCATCCCTTTGGCATACAGATTGGTGATGGCTCGGAAATGATTCGTGATGTGTTGATTGATCGAATTAGTCCACGCCGCCAAATTGCCCGGAATACTGCCACCAAGATTGCCGATGTCTTCCACGAAATCAGCATTGGCGACCCAGACGATGAAGAGACAATTCGAAGCGTTTGGCGGCGCCACGAAGTTGTTAACATTAGTGACCAGCAAATAACTATAATGCCCGTAAAACGAACGGTTATTCGTCGAGTAACTCCAATTGGTGCTGGTCAACGAGGTAGCGCCTAGCCCTGCCGCTGCGCCAGCACCTCGACCCAGCAGCGGCCGTTGGAATAGCGCGTCCCGCCGTAGTAATTGGCGGAAAGAAAAAAATTAGTCGTCGCCGAAGTGCCATCGCCAAAAACGTAGAGCGAAGAAAACCCCGCGTGCGCCAGACCAGCGAACGCGACAAAAACCACCGTTGTGAATCTGAAAAAGCCTTTCACCGTGCCACTTTAGCCCAGCGCGATGGTTTGTAAAGTTGAGACCCGCCCGCCGCCGAGAATTTGCTGACACGCTGCGAGACGATGGTTAATCTCTGGGCGCAGTCAGGATAAAACATCCATGAAGCAACCGCAGACAATTCCATTCCTCGCCGCACTGCTGCTGGCCCTCACGGTCGGAACAGCGGCGGCCAACGGCTTTCGCTTGGCCGATCAAGACGCGGCAGCGACAGCACGCGGCGAAGCGTTTGTGGCCACCGCCGACAACGCCTCGGCTGTTTACTACAACCCGGCGGGCATCACGCAACTGACCAACACCACCGTGCGCAGCGGGATCTACGGCATCAATCTGCAACCCGGCTTTCGTCCGCCGGAAGGTCAACCCAACAGCGGTAACACCTACGGCATCGCCAAAAATTACGCCGCCGTGCCGCAATTTTTTGCGACGCATACGTTGAAAGCAATTCCCGTGAGCTTCGGCGTGGGACTTTACGCGCCTTACGGCGGCGCGATCAGTTGGCCGGACGACACGCGGTTTCGTTCCGTGGCGAAACGCAGTTCGCTCACCTATTTGCGCTTCAGTCCGGTGGTGGCCGTGAAATTGACCGACACGCTTTCCCTCGGTGCGGGCGTGAGCGTGGACTACGCGCGGATGTTGCTGAAACAGGGAATTTTGAAAGGGGTCAACCCGCCGAATAATTTTACCTTTCACGGCGACGGCTTCAGCGTGGGCTACAACGCTGGCCTCTTGTGGCAGCCCATTGAAAAATTATCGTTCGGCGCGACGATGCGCGGGGCCAATGATTTCACGTTCAGCGGCAACACGGACTTCGTCGAGGAAGGTGCCTTTCCGCCCGGCTCGCGCTCGGCCAAAATGGCTTTAACGTTTCCACTGACGACCACTTTCGGCATTTCGTATCGGCCCACGCCAAAATGGAATATTGAAGCAGATGCGGACTTCACGGATTGGAGCAGCGTGGGCAAAACCACCATCTACCAAAATCCCGCGCCGCCCTCGGGCATTCAACAAAACATTCCCGTGACGCTGAATTGGCGCGCGAGCTGGATGTATTCACTGGGCGTGACACGCTATTTCGACAACGGCTGGCACGTCAGCGCGGGCTATGTGTTTGACCAAAATTCCGTGCCCGATGCGTATTACTCGCCGCTCGCTGCGGATCTGGACCGGCATTTCATCAGCATTGGCACGGGCTTCACCGGTAAACGCTACAGCCTCGATATCGCCTATCAATTTGGTTACGGCCCGCCGCACACCGTAACGGGGAGCACGCCGTCGTCCACGCCGGGGCAATTCGCTGGGCAAACGGCGGATGGCACTTATGAATTCATCAGCCACGCCATTTTTGTGACGTGCGGCTTGCGCTTCTGAACGCAACAAACGCGTTGTTTTGGCGGACGGGATATTCCATCCTCACCGCGAATGAGTCCGGTGGTTACCAGCTACAAACCTAACCACGGCCAAGGCGCGGAGGGAACTGCCAACCCGACGACTAAGCCGCGGCCTGCGTCGGCGCTACCCCTCGCGGAAACCCAAGTCATTTTCCTATCCGCTGACGGCCTCACCGTGCGCGGCACGCCGCTGCACTTGAACCGACACACGGTGGTGCTGGAACTTTATAACTCCAGCCTCGCGCCGCGCCTGACGGAGACGCTGGAAAATTTCAAAATCATTTTTCAGGAACGCACCGTTTATTCTGGCCGCGCCGTAGTCAGCAATCTGATGGAA
Organism: uncultured Verrucomicrobia subdivision 3 bacterium; assembly: GCA_903911825.1. Taxonomy (GTDB): domain Bacteria; phylum Verrucomicrobiota; class Verrucomicrobiia; order Limisphaerales; family UBA11358; genus UBA11358. The sequence goes on along the minus strand of CAIWFB010000324.1, from coordinate 2,747 downwards.
GCCGGCGCCACCACCGTGTGCGACGCTTCGCTGGATGAAGCGAATTGGACCGGTTTGGATTTCACCAAACCACCCGCCGCTGGCCAAGTGGCGCAAGAATTCAAAAACTTTCTCGGCGAATGGCAGAAGCTGTATCAGATCGGCGCAGAGTTCAAAGTCATCGTCGGCGACATGCAATCGTTTCTCACGGATCTGCGCCTGTGGCTAGAGCAAGTGGAGCTCGGCATCCGCGCCGCCTCCGCCGTGGAGCGCCCGGCTCTGGAGCAGAAAATTGCTGGCGAACTCAGCCCGCAAATCTTGCCGCTGCTGACGAATCTGTTTGAGAAATTTGAGAATTGTCTGCGCGTCATCGAGCCCGACCGCTTGCCCGCGCATCAAGCCTTCGCGCGTCGGCAGTTGCATCCGCTGCTGTTGTGTTCGCCGTTTCTCTATCGCTGTTTCACCAAGCCGCTGGGCTATGCCGGTGATTACGAAATGGTGAACATGATGCTGCGCGACCCGTTGGAAGGCGCGTCGCTCTACGCCAAGCTCATCAATCTCTGGTTCGTGCAACAGCCGCCCGCCGAGGCACATCGTAATCGCATCAAAAGTCTCGTGCGCTATCTCGAAGCCGCGACGTTGCGCGCCATGAATCAAGGTCGCCCCGCCCGCATCCTGAATATCGGTTGCGGCCCGGTTCACGAAGTGCAGCGGTTCATGCAGGAAAGTTCGCTGGCGGACAACGTCGAGTTCACCTTGCTGGATTTCAGCGAAGAAAGCTTGGCCCATTGCCGCGCCATCGTGACCACGGCGCAAAGCAAATTCGCCCACCGCACCCAATTCACTTTCGTCAAAAAATCGGTGCAGCAAATCGTGAAAGATGCCAGTCGCGGAAAAGACGGCGCCATCACGGGTGAGTATGATTTGGTTTATTGCGCAGGTTTGTATGACTACTTGAGCGACAGCGTTTGTCGTCGGCTGAACGGCATTTTTTACGACTGGCTTAGACCGAGCGGCACACTGGTCATCACGAATGTGGACGTTTACAATCCCCGCCGGATCACGATGGACCACATCATGGAATGGCATTTGTTTTATCGCCGCGCTACGGATTTGATGACACTAAAACCAGACGCCGCTCCCGAAGATTGGTGCGGGGTCAAATCCGACCCAACCGGCGTGAACATCTATTTCGAAGCGCAAAAACCGGAACGTGAATAAAGCTCTCGCCAACGTCAATGCCGATACCGTAGCCGCGTTCAAGGCTTACGAAGCGGAGCAACGCCTGCATCACACCAAAGTGGGTTGCGCGCTCGTCGTCACGCTCATGCCGCTGGGCAGCACCGTGGATTATTTTGTTTACCACGGCATGTTGTGGGAATTTTTCGCGTTGCGCCTGGTCTGCTCCGCCACCGCGTTGATCATCTGGGCGCTGCTCTTCACGAAGCGCGGCCAGCAGAATCTTTCCTGGCTCGGCGAAGTCGTGCCGCTCCTGCCTGCCATTTTTCTGTCTGGCATGATCGCCGTTTCCGATGGGTTTGAATCCAGCTACTACATGGCTTTGAATCTCGTTTTGCTGGCCGTCGGTGCAGTGCTTCATTGGACGCTGCGCGAAAGTATCTTGGCCGTCATTTTGGTTCTGTTGATGTATACCAGCGCGGGGTTATACGCCGGAATTTATCCACCCACCAAAGAACTGTTCACGAATTACTACTTCATCGCGCTGATGGATATCATCGTGGTGGCGGGCACTTATTTTCAAGTGCGCCAACGCTTCACGGAATTTGTGCTGCGTCAGGAATTGGACAAGAGCCGCACCGCTCTCGAAATCAGCCTCGAGCAATTGAAGGCGAACGAAGCCCAACTCATCCAATCCGAGAAGCTAGCGTCGCTGGGCCGCATGAGCGCGGGGATGATTCACGAGATCAACAATCCGCTGAACTTTGCAACGACGGGTTTATTTACTTTGCGCAAGAAGGGGAAATATCTCGCGCCGGAACAGCAGGCGGATTACGCCGAGATTTTGCACGATGTCGAAGCCGGTGTGGATCGCGTGAAGAAAATCGTCTCCGGTCTACGGACGTTCACCAATCCTGACACCGAACAAAGTGACCGCATCTCACTGAGTGAAGCGGTGGCGGATGAACTGCGCTTTTTGAGCAAAGAGCAAATAGACGGCGTCGAATTTCAGCAAGATTTGCCGGCGAATCTGACGATCTGGGCGAACAAGGATAAATTGATCAACACCTTGAGCTTGATGCTCCAAAACTCACTGGATGCGCTGAAAACCAAAACCTTCACCGACGAAAAGCCCACGATTCGTATTTCCGGCCGAATGGAAAACGGGGTGACGTTTCTCACCGTTTACGACAACGGCCCCGGCATCGCCGCCGAACACCTGGACAAGATTTACGATCCGTTTTTCACCACCAAAGACGTGGGCGCGGGCATGGGGTTGGGATTGACGCTGTGCTACCGTTTCGTGGTGAGCGCCAAGGGGAAAATTTCGGTCCGCACCGAGCCGGGGAAATTTTGCGAGTTCACACTGGAATTTCCCGCCGCCGAAAATCTGCCGGCGAACAACTGATGTCACCTCATGGATAACGCTTACAACTACAAAAAATTCGCCATTCTCTACGTGGATGACGAAGAGTTATCGCTGAAATATTTTGCGCGCGTGAGAGGGTTCGCTTTTCTGGACCACTGATTTGTTAGTCCGAGCATTGGTTTGATTTTATGGTTTCGTTGTTTCTTTGTCCATTCCCAGT
>CAIWFB010000323.1 GCA_903911825.1 uncultured Verrucomicrobia subdivision 3 bacterium | reverse complement strand
ACTCCAGCCGGTGGATTTAAGCGCGATGCTCATCAATGTTGTCGAAGATTGCCAGGCACAGGCCCCAAAGTTGAAAATCGAAAGCCAGATTCCACCCGACATCCACGTCAACGCCGACCCAGATCTTCTCGAACAGGCGTTGCAAAACCTCGCCAACAATGCCGTCAAATATAATCACGATGATGGTTTGATTCGCTTTGAAATCATGAAGGAGGCTGATCAAATTGTGCTGCGTATTGCAAATACCGGCTCGTCCATTGCACCAATCGAACACGAACGTATCTTTGAACGCTTTTATCGGGCTGATCCCGCACGCAGTGGAAAGGTGGAAGGAACTGGCTTGGGATTAAGTCTGGCCCGTGAAATCTTATTAGCTCATAGAGGTGGTTTACGCTTGGAAAGCAGCGATGATCGACTTACTTGGTTCATAGCTCGGATTCCAAATAATTAGCCCCACACCTGGCGGTCAAGCGTTCGATATTGAATCGCTTCACTAATGTGATCGATAGTAATTTTTTCGGAAGGCACCAAGTCAGCAATAGTGCGAGCAACTTTCAAAATCCGATCGTAAGCCCGCGCACTCAAGTTATATTCCGTCATCGCATGTTTCATTAAGTCGCGTGTAGGTTCGTCTAACTCGCAGTAAGTCTTTAACTCGCGCGAACCCATTCGCGCATTGCAAGTAACCTTGATTTTATTGGCGAATCTCGCGGTCTGAATTTTTCGCGCCACGATCACTCGTTCACGAATTTGCGCTGATGATTCTCCGATCTGAGCGGAAGACATCTCGCGAAATTTCACCTGCGGAACTTCGATGTGCAGGTCAATCCGATCCAACAAAGGCCCGGAAATTCTGCCCAAATAATTTTTTATTTCGCGCGGTGAACTATGCGATTCACCAATTGATTTTCCATCTGGAGGCGTGATGTTGCCTCTTTGTGAGCGGCGGTTGAAGCTGCCGCGCACCGATGTCGCGCCGGTCTGGACGAGGAGTTGGCCAATCGCCAAGGAGCCTACGACCTTGGGCCAGCGCCTCAAGAAGAAACGGTTCACGGCAGGGCTCCGACAGGCTCAAATTGCCCGTAAATTGGGGGTTAGCAGCCGAACACTCAGTCTATGGGAATGCGACCGTATTTACCCGGCCTGGGCCTTCCAGCCGCGTTTAATCGCATATCTGGGGTATGACCCGTTCACCGAAACGGGGCTTAAAACGGTCGAAGGCAACGAAACCAACGGCGTTGCCTATTTTTCAACCGATGCCCCCGTATCCATTGGACAGAAGATTCGGCTTTTCCGGCTCAAATCCCGGAAGACGCGTCAACAATTAGCGAAGGAATGGGGCGTGAGCCCCAAGACGCTTTGGGGCTGGGAAACTGACCAGAGGGAGCCGGGAACGGCGGATCGTCATCGTGCGCACGCTCAAGCCGGCGAATCCGACGCCGCAGGATCTGTTCTGGGCGACGCCCGAGGATGAGGTCGCGGTGTATGTGACCAATCTGGAGCGAGGCGACGCCACCCTCGAACAAGTGGCGCTGCTCTATGCCCAGCGGGCGGACACGGAGAACGTGTTTGACGAGCTGAAGAATCAGTGGGGCTTTCGGGGCTATTGCAGCGGGAAAGCGGTGGTGACGGAACTGGCGGCCCGGCTGGTGCTGCTGGCTTACAACCTGTGGAGTCTGTTCACGCGGCTGATGGGATTGAATCCGGGCCACCATACCGAAGCGGTCAAATCCCGGCGAAGTTTTCTGTTCATGGCCGCCCAAGTGGTGTCCAGCGGGCGGCAACGCACGCTCAAACTGGCGGTAACCGCCGAGTGGTGGCAGGTGTTAAAAGGCTGCTACGAAAGGCTGCGAACGTGGTTGGCGGCAACTGCGCCGCAGTTGGAATCCCAAGGCAACTTTCTGCGTCTGCTCGCACGCCAAACCACCGATGATCCCCTTGAATGGCTCGCTCAGCCCACGCCAACCCCAACCAGTTAATGTTCAACTGCGGGTTTTAGGTTGAAACGCATTGAGGCTAATCTGACCCAGTCAGAAGTGGCAAAAATGGCAGGGGTTTCAACGCAGATTGTGCGAAAATGGGAACATGACCACGCCTGCCCCACCGAACCACATTGGCAGACTCTGGTGCAACTTCTGGGCTTGAATTCCCAATTTATCAACGGGCTAAACCCAACGCAAGAGTAGTCTGTTGGGATTTACACGCTTTTTGAAACGGCTGGTCGAATATCGCGGCACCTTGGATATAGCCAGCAGGTTGAGCAAACTTGTTGAAGTTTTTTTTCGACGCGATAATGGCTTGGCGTTAGGCTCTCTCAACGAAACCTCTTGTAATTGTTAACGCTTGAAGATAAAAAAAACTTTGTTTGCCGGAATTTAGAATCAGAAGTTTATCCGAACTGAAAACGAACTGAAAAGCCGGTTAGCAAAATCGTCGTCTGGTATGAAATCTTTTTTACCCAGTATTCAGGTCGCGTTCTGGCTTTTTGGGACATTGCTTACGACGCTGGCAAGAGATTCTTTCACGCTGGAGATTTGGGATTCAGAGCGCGGACTGCCTAATAGCACAATCACCGGGGTAGCACAATCGCCCGAAGGGTATCTCTGGTTAAGCACGATCAACGGTCTGGCGCATTTTGACGGGGCACGTTTCGTCACGTTCGCTGGCCCGACGCAGGCTGGACTCAAGGTCGGCGGCTACAATCAGATTGCCGTCAGCAAGTCTGGCGAAGTTTGGGCGCGGATGGAAAATGGCCAGATTGTCACAGGAAACCGTCTGGGCTTTTCAACACTGGAGGTGCCGCACTCGAATTTTGTGACACGGGCATTTTGGACCGTCTCGGACGGGTCGGTGTGGACTTCGACTGACGATGGCGCGATTGCACGATGCTCTGACTCAAGAGTCGAGCGGTTGCCGCAAAGTGAAAAATTCGGCGGGCTCACCTGCGCGCCGATCGCATTGGCCGAAGGAAGATTTTGGTTTTTGACTGCGAGCGGCGCTTTGGTGGAGTGGCGGCCCAATGGCGATTTGACGGAAATCGGGCCCACAAATTCCACTGCACGGCATTGGTTGGGAATGGCAAAGGATGCGGCTGAAAACATCTGGCTGCTGGGCGAAAACTCGGTTTGGAAATGGCGTGCCGGGCAATGGGATTTGGTTCCGTTTCCACAATCCGCACCCAAAAATTTCAAAGGTTTGAAAGCTGGCAAGGAGGGCAGTGTTTGGTTTTGGAGTGAAGACGACCTCTGGAGAATTCGCGGTGGTGAATGGCGTTCCGTCATGCTTCCACAATCGCCGGTTGTTATGGGCGCCAACCCGAATTTGGTTCTGGTGGATCAGGCCGACCGAATCTGGTTTGGGACTGCGGGAGAAGGTCTGGTTGCGATCAGCATCGAGGGCGGCATCACGAGGCTCACTGTTCAAGAAGGATTGCCCTCGAATTATGTCCTCTGTCTGGCGCGGGATCATGAAGGAAATGTTTGGTGCGGGACGCGCCGTGGCTTGGTGCGGATCAAGCAGACACCGATCAAGGTCGTGTTGTGGGATCACCGGCAAAGCGAGGCGGTAGCCACCGGGTTGGCGGAGTCGCACGACGGGCGAATGTGGATTGGCAGCGATGGCGAAGGGCTTTGGCGATTCAGAGATGTGGACGACAGTTCCAAACCCCACAGCGTTGGCAACAATCCCAAATCCATCCGGGCGCTCGTGTGTGATAGTCGCGACCGTCTTTGGATAGGAACCGTGCGTGAAGGTTTGTGGCTGCTGGACGACGCCGGCTTCACGAACGTTTTGGCAACGCAGCTTCCTGCTGGCGAGGCGCGCACGTTGCTTTTGGATTCACAAGAGAAACTTTGGATTGGTGGGACGCGGGGACTTTTTTCTTGGCATGATGGTCGGTTGGAAACTCACTCTGCCCCGGCAAACATGGGATTATTGGACGTGCGTTCTCTTGCCGAAAATGGCGACGGCTCGCTGTGGGTGGGAACGCAAGGTCAGGGGCTGTTTCGTTTCCACGACGCAGAGTGGGAGCCGGTAAAAAACTCGTCGTTGACCGTGCCGGCCGTCATCTGGTCGTTATACCGGGATCGGCAAGGTGACCTCTGGATTGGGACCGGCGGCAGCGGACTGGCTAGATTCCACGACGGGCGGTTCGATCTTTTCAACCGAACGAATGGTCTCACGACCGAAACCATTTATTCCATTTTGGAGGATGATGACAACCAACTTTGGCTTGGCACACACGAAGGCATTGTGCGGATCAGCAAACTGGAATGTGATCAAGTTGCACATGGTCTGGCGGCCCGGCTCACGCCAAAAATTTTTACGCGGGTGGACGGTTTGCCCACGTTACAGTGCGCGAGCGGTTTCCAGCCGAATGCCTGCCGCACGCGCGACGGACGTATTTGGTTTGCGACGGACAAGGGCGTGGTGATCGTTGATCCTAAAAATGAACCGGCACCGAACCGCGCCCCCAATATGGTGATTGAAAACATTTCGCAGCCAACCGGTTTCCAGCCAGCGGCGACCGAGATGAAAATCGGCCCGCTTCCGCGCAACGTAAAAATCCGTTTCACCGCATTGAGCTTCGCTGCGCCGGAACGGGTAAAATTTCGTTATCGGATGGAGGGTGAGGACAAAGATTGGATTGATTTAGGAACGGAAAGAAATGTTACCTTCGATACGCTTTCGCCGGGCGAGCATGAATTTCACGTTACGGCCTGCAATGGTGACGGCCTGTGGGGCGCACGGGGAGCGACGCTTAAGTTCACGGTGGTTCCCATCTGGTGGCAAACGTGGTGGTTCAAAGGTGCGGCAGCTGCGGTGGTCGTCATCGTGGCGGCTGGTGCATGGTGGCAAATCGCATCGCGCCGGTTGCGCCGCAGATTAGAGGAGGTCAAACGCCAGGGAGCGATGGAGCGCGAGCGGGCGCGCATTGCGCGGGACATCCACGATGAACTGGGTTCCAGCCTCACGCGCATCATCATGTTGAGCCAGCCGCCAGACGAGGATGAAAACGTCTCTAACGAGGAGCTGTCACGCATCAACGATACGGCGCGGCGTTTGACTCGTTCCATGGATGAAGTGGTTTGGGCGGTCAACCCGGCACAAGACACACTCGCAGGTTTGATTGGCTACATTACCCTATTTGGTCAGGAGTTCATCGAGTCCGCCGACATGCTGTGCCGGCTCCGTTTGCCCGAGATGATTCCGCCCGTGCATTTGTCCGCCGAGGTGCGCCACAACTTGTTTCTGGCGGCCAAGGAGGCGATCAACAACGCTGTGCGCCATTCCCGCGCCAAAGAAGTTACGATTGGTTTGTCCGTCAAACCAGATCATTTCACAATTCAAATTTCGGACGATGGCGTTGGTTTCGATTCCCAAAAGACAACCACGAGTTCGGGGGGAAACGGTCTGCACAATATGCGGGAGCGATTAACAGCCGTCGGCGGCATTTTTGAAATTGATCGGTTGCAACCAAACGGAACGTCGGTCAAATTTATCATGCCGCTGCCAATCCCGGCTGGTGTGTAGTGATAATTAGCTACTTTGAGTATGAGCCGAACGAGGTCAAATTTAGGTGTGAACTCAATTCGAGTCGGACTGCTTGAGGACGACGCTGATCTGCGCGAAATCATCGCCAGATGGATTCGCCAATCGGAAGACACCCAACTTTGCTGGGATCATTCGAATGCCGCGTCGGCACTTGCTGCGTTGGCAAAGACGCAGCCGGAGGTAATGCTGGTGGACATCAATTTGCCGGGGATGAACGGCATCGAGTTCGTCAGCCATGCCAAGCTCCTGTCGCCACCGACCCAGTTCATCATGGTCACGGTTTATCAGGACGTGGATCACATTTTTGCTGCCTTGGCCGCCGGCTCGTCGGGATATTTATTGAAGCGGACTTCACGCAAAGAATTGCTTGCGGCAGTGCGCGATGCAAATGCCGGTGCTTCACCCATGAATGGCCACATCGCGCGCAAAGTAGTCGAAGCCTTTCGCAAAACGCCCGGCACGGTTGATCAATTAGGTTCCCTCTCTCCGCGTGAAAGCGAAATTCTTCAATTGCTGGCGCAGGGCTGCCTTTACAAGGAAATTGCCAGTCAGCTCGGCATCAGCGCTTTCACCGTGAATAATTTCATCCGGCGCATTTACGAAAAACTTCACGTCAATTCCCGCGCTCAAGCGGTGGCCAAATTGACGGGCTTGCAGGCGAAACATGTGCCCTTGGGCGTCTCGGCGGGTGTGTGACTTGTTTTAGTCACTTTCACCTTTTCAGCTCTTGTTCGATAGTCTGTCCAATCCAGCCATCAAGAGCCGCCGTTCGGCTTTGTTGGCGGCAATAGCAACCTTAAATCATAAAATCCATGAAACCAGTCCATCAAACAAAAATCGGCTTGACCGCTTTTGCTTCAGCCTTGCTGCTGACCCTTCAGCCGGCGGTCCGAGCCGCCAACATAAATTACATTGGCTCGATTGACACCGTGTTTAGTGCTTCGCCTGGCACTACAGAAGTCAACGCTTGGTTGACCCCCTCTACCGCCAAGTCCTATGACATTGATGGCGACAACATCTACGGCACTTTTGCAGCGGTTTCTTGGAACAATTGGACGAATTATACGGCCAACACCATCAGCTACGTCAACGTGCCCGACAACATCCAGCTGGATAACCTTTCTGGCTTCAGCGCCCAAGTTGACGACTTGGCGGGTGCCTGTGGCGGCAATGTTGGTTCTGGCGTGGCAGTCAATCCCACGGCACAAGGCGGCGTTTATATGCTAAAGGCCAATGCTGGCAACTCTGTCTTGTATACCAACGGATCGAATTTGTCGATCTCTTGGATGTGGCACACGTTCCAAGTGAACAGCAACCTGACCGGAAAGACACTTCGTGTCGGGGTGATGTCCTACTGCTATGGACAAGCGCTGACCGTCAACCCACACACTCAAGATGCAGGCAAAGGTATTTGGCTGGCCCAGACGGCGGGAGGTTCAGCCAAGTCCGTGGTTGCGCCTGTGCCCGCCGGTTGGGTTCAGTCTGGTGGTGGATCGGTGACACCAGCTATGACTTTTTTCGACATCGTTGATGCCCAGGCTGGAGATAAATATACGATTTACGTGAGCAAAACGCTCTTCGGGCGAAGCAATCCCCAGGCATATTTGGGTGCAATCTCATTTGACGTTGCAACTACGGCCTCGGTTCCGGCAACCAAGCCTTTCATCAATAATTTCATCACCAGCGGATATATTAATCCAAGCCCCGTGTTTGGCACGCCAGTTAATCCCAATGCTTCCGGCGGCACCAACTTTGGATATACCGGTGTGATCCGCACCAATTGTAACTTCCGTTTCGGGGCGTTGGCTGGCAGCGCCACGCCTGCAAAATACCAATGGTTCCACGGTGGAAGTCCGATCAGCAATGCGACCAACTCCATCTATGAAATTGTCAACGCCACCTTGGCTGATTCCGGCAACTATCAGTTTGTCGTTACCAACAATGCCGGTGCGGTGACCAGTCAAGTTTACAGCGTCACCGTTGTCGCCACCAACATTGCGCCGCAGGTAGCGAACTATCGCGCGCAAGCGTTCGCTACGCCGGGTCTGTATGCTTATTACGGTTTTGATAACGGCGCAAAAGACACGAAAGGAACCAATGACGGAACTTTCGTCACCTCGCCAAGCGGCGGTGCTCAAATCGGCACGGGCTTTGGTTCCGGCGGCGGGCAATTTGACGGGACCGGAAGCGAGCCTGGATTCTATAACTTCGGTGCTGGAAGCGTGCAGGTTCCATACAACCCGGCTTTTGATTTCAACAATGCAAATAAAGAGGGCACCGTCGTGTTGTGGTTGCGCCCGGATTGGGTCTGGACCGGAAGTATGATGCAGTCATTTCCCATTTGTGAAGGCACGAACGGCAATGTGCGCTGGGGACTGAACGTGGGAAGAACCAAAAGCGGTTTTGGCGCGCTGCGATATGATGCCATTGGTGCTCCGCTTGCTCCCACAAATCAGAACTTCAGCACGGCTGGTGGAAACATTTGCAGTGGTGGCAGCGGCGGCATTGGAAACTCTTGGTATATGATGACGGCCGTCTTCTCCAATGGCACCTTCAAAGCCTACTGCAACGGAACACCAATGCCAACAAACGGCGCGACCAGCGCCGCCGGCACGCTGGCATTCCCATTAGGTTCCATTTCAGGCGCGCCGCTCACCATTGGAGCACTAGATGCCGCTGGCAATAACAATTGGAGTGGTGGCATTGATGAAATCGCCATTTACACCAACGCGCTCTCCGACGCGCAAGTCCAGGCGCTCTTCAATGCGAGCGATGTGCCTTATGCTGTTACACAGCCCGTCGGCGGCTCTTTTGCTCCGGGTGACCTTTACACCATAAGCTGTGTCACCTCCAATAACTGGGATCGTATGGCCCCCAATCAGAACCTTGCTCAAACTTCAACGACGTTCGTTGCGAACAATACCTCCTACCAGTGGAGCTTCAACGGCACGCCGATTGCCGGTGCCAACTCCACTGCCATCAACTTCAACGTGATGAATCCGACTAACGCTGGCACTTACCTTTGCATAGCGACCAATGCGGGCGGTTCCATCACCAGCAGCCCGGCCATCATCACCGTGGCCTATCCGACCCTGACGACCACCAAGCCTGCAACGCCGGGTGGCAACGCGACCATCTCCTGGCCTTCAAGCTATACGCTGACGGGCTGGTATCTGGAGGAGTCGCCATCATTGCAGCCGCCAACCTGGACGCCCATTGTAACCAACGGCCCGGCTCTGGTGCCGCCAATCAACTCACAGGACTTCTTCCGGTTAGTTAGGCCGTATTAATACAACTTGGTAACCAAGGGCTGGGGTGCTTCTAGCGCCCCAGCCCATTTGAAATAAGAAAAAACTGAACTCTCATAGAAATTCCAGATGCCATGCAAACGTGCCGCAATGTATTGAACAAAAGAGCTTTCACATCTTCAAAGTGTGAGCAATCCAGCTCAGCTTTTACTCTGATTGAATTGCTCGTCGTGATCGCAATCATAGCAATATTGGCGGCGATGCTTTTGCCGGCGTTGTCCAAAGCCAAGCAGCGGGCACAAGGTATATCCTGCGTGAGCAACCTGAAGCAATTAGCATTAGGATTTACCATGTATGGAAATGATAACAACGACAAAGTAGTTCTAAATTGGGTGGGAAGCAATCTGGCTTGGATTGGCGGCAGAGTAGATAATTTGGCTGACGCAACTAATACAACTTACATTACTCAGGCCGCATTGTATCAATACAACCCTAATGTTGGCGTGTATCAATGCCCGGCTTCAACATCAGGTAAGTTACCGAGCATACCTGTAAAAATTGTCAGAAATTATTCACTACAGGGCCGGATAGGCGGCGGTGGTCCGTATGAAGCGGCAGCCTACGGTGCTTCAGACAACAGCGGTGATTTGCAACCATACAATCTCATTAAAAAGTTAACTCAGATCATAGATCCTTCTCCTTCTTCCGCTTCGACTTTCATTGATGAAAGCATCAATTCCATTGACGATGGATTTTTCAGGTTCAATTCCATCACCCAACCTAACCGATGGGAAAACAGCCCCACTGTGAGGCACGGAAACGGCGCTTCGATGGCGTTTGCAGATGGACATTCTGAGCGATGGGGGTGGAAGGGTTTGAAAACTGAAAACTCCACTGGCTACACTTGTCAGAATACAGCCGAGCAAGATGACTTGAACAAGTTCGCCTTAACCGTCGTGCCTAAGTTCCCATAACCAAAGATAGAAATTCACATCGGTTGATTTTCACTGCATTTGTTTTTGGAGTGAGTCTGATGTTTATGCCTTAGACAATTTTCTGAAAGCACAAGCGCTATTTGTATTTTTCAAACGATTTCGCAGAAGACGCATTTTGCTTGTTGTCTTTGTAGCTTCGTTGGGATTGCTGCATATTACGGCATCTGTTCTTTTTGACATCGCTCGCCATCGTCAGATCAAGATTGCTCCCGTTCCTCCGCGCGGCCTTGACCATCGCGTCTATGACGACCTTCGGGATGTGCACCGAGGCTTGCCAGTGGATTGGTCCAATCTTAAGGATTCACTGTCGGGACTGGATGATTTTGGGATGACACCGTTGCTGCGGATTGCATACCGTCATCTTGAAGCGGTGGATTCCGTCAACGCGGAGAAAATTCACCGCACGATAATCGGCTTCAAGTATTGGATGGATCAGCCGGGCGAAGATAGTCGTTGTTACTGGAGCGAGAATCATCAGATTCTTTTCGCCTCGGAAGAATATCTCGCTGGGCAAAAATACCGGGAGGAAATTTTTACCGTTGATGGTCGGACGGGCAAGGCCCACATGGCTGATGCGCGCCGACGATTGCTGACGTGGCTGGAGCATCGTTGGTTGTATGGTTTCGCTGAATGGTATTCTAACAACTATTACGTCTTCGACGTGGGAGCGTTGTGCAATCTGATAGATCTTTGCGACGACAAGGAAATTGTGACCAAGTCGCAAATCATACTGGACCTTTTGCTTTATGATGTAGCTACTCAGTCGCACCAAGGCGCTTTTGTTTCAACCATGGGGCGTGCTTACGAGCGCAATCGCAAGAGTGCCGAGAGCGGCGACGCTATGCGTGGCATCATACAAAACATTTGGGGATTTGGTTTGCCGGTTCCCGATGGTGGCGGCATGGGCGGTAGCTTTATGTTTCGGGAAAAGTATCAAGTCCCGAAAGCTATCGAAGCCATTGGCCGTGATACAAACCAGGTTGTCATCAAGGCCTCGCAGGGACTGAACCTTTCCGAACTGACCGCCGAGCAAGCCGGACAAGATCAAGACGCGCGCATCATGCTGCAGTGGGGCATGGAAGCCTTCACCAATCCGGAAGTCATCGAGGCCACCTTGCGCTATGTTGAGAGGTATCACCTGTTCTCAAACGCGTTTCTGGAAAAGCTGCGAATGGCGGACTTCGCTGTGTTGCGCAAAACCCGCCTTCTACCTTGTCTCATGGATTGGATTGATCCAGTCTCGAATGGCATTCCGTTGCAGCGCGCTAACACCTATACCTATCGCACGCAGCACTATCTCCTCGCGAGCGTGCAGCACTATCATCCCGGCATGCTGAATGATCAGCATCATATTTGGAGCGCGACGCTTTCGGACAAGCTAAGTATCTTCACGATGCATTCTCCGATTCAATCCACCAACGGAGCGAGTGATAATAAGAATCAGGGATATTGGATAGGACCGGGGCGATTGCCGGACGCGGCTCAAGACAAAAACGTGTGCATGCTCATCTACAAAATCCCCACACATAAGTCTGCCGGGGAAAACGGCGTAAATTTATTTACCCACGCCTATTTTCCGAAAGAGCGCTTCGATCAGGTCGTTTTGAAGGATACGCGCGTTTATGGGCGGATTGGAAACGTGTTTATCGCGCTCGTCGCAAACAATGCTTTGCAATATGGCGCGGGTTCAAGTGAGGACTTGATTCAATCGGGCCGCGAGACGGCCTGGGTTTGTGAAATCAGCTCGACGGCGGAGGATGGTGATTTTGATTCGTTCGTGCGTCGGGTGGATGGCAATCCGCTCCGTTACCTTGATGGAAAGTTGAATTATCAGACCGGTGGGCGTCGTTTGGAATTACAGTATGCTCAAAGCTTCTGCGTAAACGGAGTAGAACAAAACGCCCAATTTATGCGACACGACTCTCCGTATGCCAAGACTCGCCGTAAACCAAATCAGATCGATCTGGCATTTGGAGGTCATAGATTGCTTTTGGATTTTAAGAACGCAATCCGGCGTGAGAATTGACGAACGCAAATAGCAATGGTCACACAAAACCACATCCAAACGATATTGCTGGCGGCAGTCGGAATCCTGCTCCAAACAAATTTGTTATTCGCTGCATCTCCTACCGTTTTCGTTCCACCGCTCGATAATGCACGTGACCGGCTTTTTGACGAGGGCTGGCTTTTTCATCGCGGAGATGCCGAGGGCGCTGAGGCCGCCGATTTTGCCGACGTTGATTGGCGCAAAGTAAGTCTGCCGCACGACTGGAGTGTTGAGCCGCTGCCGGTGGATACCAATGGTGCGAGCTTCCAGCCGGTCGCGGGTGAATGGCGCTACACAACGGGTGACAACAATGCCTACGCCGCCGTTTCATTTGGTGACTCGGCTTGGCAAAAAATCTCATTGCCGGCTTTGATTCCACACTGTCCGCAAAAAACTTATTATTGGTTTCGCCGTGAGGTGGTCTTGCCGAATGAATTGACTGACAAGGATGTGATCTTGGATTTGGGGCGCATTGATGATTGTGATGAATTTTACGTGAACGGTCAAAAAGTCGGCGAAACCGGTGTGATGCCCAAGAACCAGCCGCAAGGCGAATGTATCTCGGCCTGGGATCAAAATCGAAATTACAAAGTCGCTGCGAAATTTCTAAAGCCTGGAACTAATCTGCTGGCCGTCTGCATGTATAACAACACGGGAACCGGTGGATTTCGCGCGCCGGAAACGTCCAAACGCAAGATCATTGGGCCATTCGATAGTCGGGCCATCGGCGGAACTGCTACTGGCTACGCCGTGGGTGGAACCGGATGGTATCGCAAGCATTTCAAAATCCCAGCTGCCACAGAGGGAAAGCACTTCGAGATTTTGTTTGGCGGAGTTTACATGAACAGCGACGTCTGGATTAACGGCCATCACCTCGGTGAGCGCCCTTATGGCTACACGAGTTTTTACTACGACCTGACTCGTTACCTCAAACCCGGTTCGGAAAATGTGCTGGCGGTGCGGGTGCGCAATGAGGGTCTGAACAGTCGTTGGTATTCAGGCAGCGGGATCTATCGCCATGTTTGGCTGACGACGACCGATCCAACGCGCATCCGACGCTGGGGTGTGCAAATCCTTACCCCTGAAGCCAACCAAGAAGCTGCCAAGGTTATCATCAACACGGAGCTGGAAGAAAAGCGCAAGGGCGATTTGTTAAATGTTCAAATCATTGATCCAAACGGTAAGTGCGTTGCGCAAGGTGTAGCGCCAATTTCTCAAATCATTACACCCATCACGCTAAGGGTGAAAAATCCGCAGTTGTGGGATTTGGAGACGCCACACCTTTATCACGCCCGAGTTCAAATTGTCCGCAATAGGAAAGTTTTGGATGAAGTGACCGAGAGTTTTGGCATTCGCACGCTTTCGTTCACTGCTGAAAGAGGATTCCAACTCAATGGCAAGACGATCAAGGCTTGGGGCGGTTGTCTGCATCACGACAACGGTTTGCTGGGAGCAGCCGACTTCGACCGCGCGGATTGCCGCAAGATGGAGATCATGAAAGCCAACGGCTACAATGCCGTTCGCGCCGCGCACAATCCCATGGGCGACGCCTTCTACGAAGCTTGCGACCGCGTGGGACTGCTGGTGTTGGACGAAATCTTTGATCAGTGGACGAGGCACAAAACTCCGCAGGACTATGGCGGTGAGTTGTTCGACAAATGGAGCACCAACGACGTCGAACTTTGGGTGCGTCGCACGCGCAACCACCCGAGCATATTCATGCGCAGTTTCGGAAACGAAATAATTTTTGATGCCAAAAATGGAGGAGAGGAGATGGGATGCAGGGTGTTCACTCAGCTCAAAAACGAAGCTGTAAGATGGGATGCAGCGCGACCTTACACCAGCGGCTTGGGCGGAGGTGATTATGAGATGACCAATATGTTCGGGTATTTGGCGCTTACGGATGTAAAAGGTCACAACTACACCGAGGAGGCGTTTGGCCGGTTTAACAAGCTTCATTCGGATTGGGTGCAGATCAGCACTGAATCTAATCCCGACATTGAAGTGATGCCAAAAGTCTGGAATCAACAGGAAGAAAACCCATATCTGATCGGTTCGTTTGTCTGGTCCGGCTTTGAATATATCGGAGAAAGTTGGAGCGGGTGGGTGGGATTGAAGGGTGAGAAAGTTGGCTTTCCTTCTTATGCTGCGGGTTGCGGGCTGATTGACATCACGGGTTATCCAAAATGCGGGCAACTGTTTCGCAACGTAATCAATGGTGCCAGCAAGATAGAGCTACTGGTGTTAGAACCTTTGCCTGCTGGTTCTGAATATGCCCGTCAAGGTTGGTCGAATCCAAATGAATATCCCTGCTGGGACTGGCCGGAGTTTGTGGGAAAGCTGATTGATGTCCGGGTGGTCTGTCGCGCACGCGAGCTGCGCCTCAAGCTCAATGGCAAAGTCGTGGGTTCGTTCACGAATGTTCCCGATGCTTCCGGCTATTTGAGGACGGATCATGTGTTCAAAGTTCCATACGAAGCGGGAGAGTTATTGGCCGAAGGACTGGAAAACGGGAAAGTTTTGTTCAGCAAAAGAATCTTCACGCCGGGCAAGCCCGTGGGGTTTCGTTTGACCAGCGACCGTTCTCCGATCACAACCAGCCGCAGCGATCTCGCTTACATCAATGTCGAAGTCGTGGATGCAAAAGGTAATCTTGTGCAAACCGGACGCTACAACGTGAGTTACAAAATCAAGGGTGCTGGTGTGCTGGAGGCGTGCGGCAACGGTTACCACAAAGATATTTACAGTTTCCGAAATCCCGCCAACGGCACTACTTGGCATGGCCGTTCGCAAGCCATTTTGCGGCCAACGGGGCAGCCTGGAGAAATTACCCTGACTGTCGAATCTAGGGATTTTCCGAGCAAATCGCTGACTATCCCAATCGTCGCCGGTAAGGCAGCAGGCCATCAGTAACATTTTATTGGAATAAATTATGAAAGCGCTACAGATCAACAAGCGGGCCATCGTGCTAATAATAATGGGGCTTGAGGTGGTTTCGGCGTTTTCGCAAACCAACAAAGTTTCAATCCCGCATCCGCCAAAATTTCACATGACCGATGTTCACGGCATTGATGGCTTTCAGGACACGCCATTGGAGCCAAATAGCCAGTGGCATGTTCACGATCCAACGCGGACGCAACCTCCGGTGGTCGTGCCTGGCACTTTTAGTCAAATGGCCGCGCCACCGAGCGATGCCATCGTTCTATTCAACGGGCAAGACCTTTCGCAGTGGAACGATTCGCAGGGTAATCCTGCTCCGTGGGTGATTCAGGATGGCGCGGCGATCACCACCAAAACGGACATTTTCACGCGTCAAAAATTTGGCGACATTCAGTTGCATTTGGAATTTCGAGAGCCACTTCCGGCCACGGGAAAGGGGCAGAATCGTGGCAACAGCGGGATTTTCTTCATGGGCTGCTACGAAATCCAAGTGCTGAATTGTTTTAGCAACAAGACTTACCCGGACGGAGCGACCGGGGCCATTTATGCCCAGCATCCACCGCTGGCCAACGCCTGCTTGCCGCCGGGCGAGTGGCAAACCTATGACATAGTTTTTACTCGGCCGCATTTCGGTGAGGATGGGAGTGTAATCACACCGGCCTATGCGACCGTAATTCTTAATGGGGTAGTGGTGCAAAACCATCAGGCCTTTCGAGGCACCACAACGGGTTGCGCTGTCGGTGAATACTCCATGCGCGAGACGACTGGTCCGCTGGGACTGCAATATCATCTCGATACGGTCGCATTTCGCAACATCTGGGTGCGGCCAATTCCGCTAGTTAATGAACCATAAAGCTGACTACCAACGAAAATGAAACCACAAAAGTCTAATTCGTTCACCGCCTATCATTCACGCCGTCACTTTTTGCAGATGACCACGCTGGCGGCTGGTGCTGCGGTAGTAGGTTTTCCATCCATCCTCAAGGCTCGTAACAGCGCAGGCAAACTGAACGTAGCGCACATTGGTCTTGGTGCGATGGGGCGAGGTCGGCTTGCCGAAATGAACAGCATTGCTGAGGCGAACATCATTGCTATTTGCGACGTGGACGAAAACCAATTTGCCGAGTCGCGCAAACTGCTGGCTAATGCGCCATTAAAAGCAAATGAATATGTGGATTTCCGGGAGTTGCTTCAGAAGGAGAAAGATTTGGACGGGGTAGTTATTACTACCCCCGACCACTGGCACGCGCTGATTGCCACGGCGGCATTCAAGGCTGGTAAACATGTCTTTTGTGAAAAACCGCTGGCTCACACCGTTGGTGAGGCCCGTGCTTTGAGAAAACTGGCAAAAAAATATTCGAAGCAAGTCACTCAGATGGGCAATCAGGGCAGCGCTGATCCCAATATGCGTCGAGCCATCGAAGTTATACAGGCGGGTGCACTCGGGCAAGTGCGCGAAGTGCATTGCTGGGTTTTTGAAGGTGCTGGTTGCCATGCTGGACTTGCGATGCCGGTGGAAGGCGATCCAATTCCTACAGGATTGCATTGGGATGGCTGGCTCGGCTCGGCACCCAAGCGAGCTTACAAAAAAGATTTCTATCACCCGTGGAACTGGCGCGGGTGGTATGATTTTGGTAACGGAGTGATGGCGGACTTCGGCTGCCATAATTTAAACCTGCCATTCCGGGCGCTAAAACTGGACTATCCAAAACGCATCACGGCGCAAGGTGAATTGACTGGGCTGCCGACCTATTCGAATAAAAACCTTGTTCATTTTGAATTTGATCGGCGTGGCGATCTCCCTTCGGTGTCGGTGAAGTGGTATGACCAAGGCTTGCTGCCGGGGCCGAACGTGATACCTGCGGAGTTGGTTGAGTTTCTGGGGGAATCACCCAAGATGGGTGTTTTGATGCTGGGCGAAAATGGTTATACATTCGGCGACCCGTGGAAAGGTGCGGAGTATATCAAATTAAAAGAAGATCAAAAAGTGAGCAGCATCCTGAAGCATGCTGCTACTAAATTGATTCCAAAAACACTCCCTCGTAGCCCCGGCCATCTGAAGGAATGGGTTCTCGCCTGTGCCGGCGGATCGCCAACTTTTTCCAGTTTTGAGGTTGGTGGTCATCTCACGGAGATTGCCCTCTCTGGAGTCGTTGCGTTACGAACACAAAAAACACTGGAGTGGAACGGTGAAAAAATGCGGGCAGAAAATGCCCCGGAGGCTCAACAGTTCATCCAACCGCATTACCGTAGCGGCTGGAGCATTTAACAAAACGAATCATGAAAAATTTATTTGCGCTGCTTGCTGGTGTGCTGGGTGTTCTTAGCACCAGTGCGGCAGATGATTTGCAGATGAACTTTACCGCGCCGCCCGAGGCGACAAGGCCGCGGTGCTATTGGTATTGGATGGAAGGGCAGATCACCAAGGAAGGCATCACCAAAGACCTTGAGGCGATGAAGCGGGTCGGCATTGGTGAAGGTTACATTGGCATCATCAGCGGTCAGAGCGGAAAACCGGCGAGTGGTGGTTGCAAGGCGTTAACCGATGAATGGTGGAGTTATGTCGAACACGCCGTTCGCGAAGGCGGTCGGCTCGGCGTGGACATTGGCCTGTTCAACTCTCCCGGTTGGAGCCAGTCGGGCGGGCCGTGGGTGAAACCCGAACAGTCAATGCGATACGTGACGTTGCCGGAGACGCGGCTACACGGCCCCATGCATTTCGAAGGCAAACTTCCGACGCCAGAAGGGAATTTCCAAGACATCGCCGTGATCGCTTTTCCCGCTCCCGCAGGCGAAGCGGAATTTGCGCCCGTCGCCGATCGGACACCGACCAACATTCTATTCTCGGCTACTGGCCCGATCACAGCGCGCAGCATTACTATTCAGCCAATCAAAGCGGTGAATGTCGTGGCGACGTTGCAAGCCTCCGACGATGGACTGACTTATCGCAATGTGAAGCAGTTCGCAGTTGACCGCCACAACCTCGGCGTGAGCGTCGGCCCGGTGCATCTTGCTCCGGTGGTGGCGTCGTTTCCAACGACAACGGCAAAAATTTTTCGGCTGAAATTTTCCGCGCCGTGCGAAGTGGGCGACTTTCAGCTTTCGCCCGCGGCGAAAGTGGACAGCTATGCTGAGAAGTCGTTGGTCAAAGCTTTTCAAGATCCGCATCCGCCGTTTGATTTTTACGCGTGGCCCGCGCAAGCCGATTCGGATTCGGCGAACGCAACCATTGACCCAGCGAAGACTTGTGACCTCTCCAAAAATATTTCTGCCTATGGCAACCTGCGTTGGGACGTGCCCGCAGGCGATTGGATCGTGTTGCGAGCAGCGATGGTGCCGACGGGCACAAAGAACGGTCCCGCGCCGGAAGAAGCAACCGGACCCGAAGTGGACAAAATGAATCGCGCCGCGCTCAAGGCGCATTTCGACGCATATGTCGGCGATTTGTTGAAACGGCTGCTACCTTCAGAACGCAAGGCATGGAAACATGTCGTTGCCGACAGTTACGAGCAAGGCCCGGAAAATTGGACGGATGGTTTTGGTGCCGCTTTCAAACAGCGTTACGGATACGACCCGCTGCCGTGGCTGCCCGTCTTGACGGGCCGAGTCGTCGGGAGCGCAGATCAATCGGATCGCTTTCTTTGGGACTTGCGCCGGCTGGTTGCAGATCGCGTAGCGCGCGATTATGTCGGCGGCTTGCGGGATTTTTGTCACCAGCACGGTTTGAAGATGTGGCTGGAGAATTATGGGCACTGGGGATTCCCCGCCGAGTTTCTCCAATATGGCGGCGCGTGCGATGAGATTGCCGGCGAATTCTGGGCCAATGGAAATTTTGAAGACAGCGCGGATTTCGGTTATCTCGGTCGCATCGAACTCGCGGATGCAGCCTCCAGTGCGCACATCTACGGCAAGTCGGCGGTGTGGGCCGAGGCCTTCACCGGCGGACCGGCTTTCGTCAATTCACCGCGCGATTTGAAAGCGCGCGGCGATTGGGCGCTTTGCGAGGGCATCAATCAATTTGTTTTCCACGTTTACATCCATCAACCGTGGGACGACAAGGTGCCCGGCGTCAACGCTTGGTTCGGCACGGAGTTCAACCGGCACAACACTTGGTTCGAGCAGAGCAAGGCGTGGATTGATTACCTCCGCCGATGCAGTGTGATGTTACAGGCCGGCCAGCCCGTGGCCGATGTGGCGTATTTCATCGGCGAAGACGCTCCGAAAATGGCCGGCATCCGCAAACCTGAACTGCCGCCGGGCCGTGACTTTGACTACATCAACGCCGAGGTGATTGAGAAAAATCTGGCGGTGAGTAATGGCAAGTTAACTCTCCCCAGCGGGCTGAATTACCGCGTGCTCGTGTTGCCGGAATCGTCAACGATGCGCCCGGAAGTGTTGAAAAAAATCCGCGATCTTATCAAGGCCGGCGCAACCGTTCTTGGCACGCCGCCAGCGCGTTCGCCAAGCATGGAAGATTTTCCGCGATGCGATGAGCGGGTGCGTGAACTGGCGCGAGAAATTTGGGGCGATTCAAATCCGACTGTCCCCGGCGAACGGCAACTTGGCAAAGGTAAAATTGTCTGGGGCAAAAATCTGGACGAGGTTTTTGATTCGCTCGATTCGAAACCAGATTTTGAAAGCTCAATTCCGTTGCGCTTCAAACACCGCTGCGATGGCGATACCGACATCTATTTTGTGGCGAATCCAAAAAGCGAAACAGTCACGGCCAACATTGCATTACGCGCGACTGGCAGAGTGCCCGAACTCTGGTGGCCGGATTCCGGACGCATGGAACGCGCCGCTGTTTTCGACGAAGCCGATGGCCGACTGCGAATGCCAGTGACGCTTGGCCCAAACGGATCGGTGTTCGTCGTGTTGAGGAGAAAGGCCGCCACAGCTCCGAGCGTGGTTTCGGTCACGCGTGACGGTAGCGAAATTGTTCGCACCAGCTTCAAACCATTTGTCCCATCGGTCCAGATCGAAACCAATAGTCCAAATAATTTTTCGTTCGCGATTTGGGTCAATCCTGCAACTGACACAGCACTGCCCAGCGAGAAAAATTCCGGCGTTGCTCGCCGCTTCGAGCCGCGCAATGAAGTTTTCACGCCGCCGCACGGCGACACCTTTGGCGGAAATGATCACGCCGGCTGCGGCCTCGCCGTCGGCCGCAACGGTGTGACGGTGATCGAACATGGCGCGAATTATTTCGTCCCCACGTTGGCTT
>CAIWFB010000322.1 GCA_903911825.1 uncultured Verrucomicrobia subdivision 3 bacterium | reverse complement strand
TAACTAAGAAACCCACTTACTAAGCCACTAATTTAAATAGTTTTCACACGGGCTCGCGATTGGTTAGGCGCATTCATCGTCTGTCTTTGAAATAAAACATCATGTTGTCGGTCTTGCGAACAAAAACCAATGTGGCCATCGCCGGATCAACGCTGCCACAACAACAATAAAAGTCCATCGGATACACATAGACTTCCGGGCTTCTCAACTCTGCTCCAGTCGGAAACCAAGGAAACCTATTATGCCACCCAGAAACCAAACTCACAGCAGCGTCAAGAACTGGTGGAAGCTGGTCGCCACGAAACCAATGCTCGTTTGGGTGGTCTTTTTTAGGGACAAAATCTGCTTCATCTATGTTGGAAATCTTGATGGCAAAAGCATCAGCATCGCCACCATCTAGCAACCCATGGGAACCGATGTAACTATGAACGACTCTCTCAATTTGCTTGCCACCAAAATGACACCCGTCGAGAACGTAGCTAACATCATGCGGCGAAGCAGAATCAATCTTCGCGGGGTTTGGCAAAACAAACCGACCAAACCAAATTGCGATATAAACAGCGGCAACGAATGAAATGCCACCCCAAATAAGGAGAAACCACTTAACAAATTTGAAGATGCGTGCTTTCATGCGCCTAACAGGTTTTCGGTAGCCGAAAGGGCGTGTAACAGTTCATGAGTGGAGACGTTAATTCTGTGGTTTCGCTTTGTCCAGCTAGGGTTTCGGCAGCCTTTGCCGGTAGGGCTGGGCGCGCTGCGCCGGCCCCGCTGGCGGTTCCCCGCTTTTGGGCCAGCGGAATCCCCCGCCGCCCGCCCAAAAACGGGAAAGCGCGGGCGGGGACAGCCCGGCGGTCTGTCCCTACCCGGCGTTCGTTCAAACCGGTTTGGGCGTGGGGGCGGGCGTCACTTTTTTGGCGGGGGTATGTTTCTCTACGTGGCTGGCAATGACCCATTCGGCCAGCTTGGCGGGGTCGGCTTTGTATTTATTCCGCACGACGGTGTCCACGATGTGCAGGGCCACGGCGGCTTGGTGCGTGGTGTCGTCGATGCCGCCGGTGGCACCGCCTTGCGCGGCTTGCCCCGCGCGCACCGAGAGCGGAAATCAGCCAGCAATCTGCGGCGGGAACCAACATCCGCCGGTCTAGCCACGCGGCCGAGCGGCAGCTCTGCCCTACCCGCCGGAGTCCCGCAGGGACTATTGAAAATAGCCCGCAGTTTCAACTGCGGGTTCAGGGCCAAAAACAATCCCGCCCCACCGGGGCGGCTGAAGCAGGGTCGCCTAGGGTTCAGTCGTCCCTGCAGGACTGGTTTGGATTGGTGGCGCCAACCCGCAGTTGAAACTACGGGCTAGGATCATTCGCGCCGTCGGCGCTGGCTGTAATGGGTTGGAGCCAGCTCGGCCGGTTCCCGTTGGTCAAAGGTCAGTTTCCTCGCCAAACGACCTTGCCAACCCGGAAAAATCACTAAAACCCCGCCTTTTCGACCTAGTTGGTTCGCTCACCTAGCTGGCCCCGGCCGTTTCAGTGGTTCTATTTTCAAATTAGAGCCACAGAAACTCGTTGCTCTAGCTTGCACTCATCATTTCAGTGGCTCTATTTCTTAAATAGAACCACTAACTCTTTGGTGACTAGCTTGCGGAAATGGTTTCTGTGGTTCTATTTTGCATTTAGAACCACTCGGACGACATTTCCAAGCTGGAGTCAGGCTTTCCTGTGGCGCTATTTCTAAAATAGAACCACAGATTCCGCGCGAGCAAGCTAGCAAACTTTGTCCCTGTGGTTCTATTTTCAAAATAGCGCCACTGTTTTCTGTTGGGTTAGACGAGATTGTTGCTGGGCAAGCAAGCTGGGCGCGCAGGCTAATCATCCTTGGCCTGGCGATAACAGGGTTTGCCGAGACGATGCGTGGTAAGTCGAATGGCCGCGCAAGGCGGATGAGGCTGCTGCTCTGGCGTGGCCCGGACTTCAACATCGCTCGACAAATTTGCCCAGCCGCCGCATCCTTGCCGCATGTCTTTTGGCCCCGAATCATCGTTGGATACGCTCTGGAAACAATACGGCCGCGTGTTCCGCGATTGGGATGACCTGACGCTGGCGCGTTGGCTGGCGCAAACGCTCGGTCAATTGGAAGGGCGCGCGTGGCGGCTGTCGCATCCGCTGTTGGGGGCGTATCGGCTGGCGGCGCAAGTGGCGCACGAGAAACAGATCTGGTTCAAACGGCTAGCCACGCCGCCGGCGGGTTATGTGGAATCGCCCTGCTGCCGGGCGCCGTTCCTGCCGTTGCTCACGCGGGATGTGCGGGCGGAAGGCTTGATCTGCCAGCATTGCAACGAAATTCTGGTGCCGTTCGAGGAGTTGCCGGTGGAACAGCGCGAGGCGGTGGAACAGTGGGCGAAACTTTACGAGCCGGTGCACGCGGTGGCGCATTGGGATGACCGGCAACGGCGGGCTTCGGGTAATTACGATACGGCGTTTGAAGCGGCGGCGTTGGAGGCGGAGAAACTGCTCGCGCACGCGGGCTCAGAACTCGCGCCGAAGTTGCTGGAGAGTTACGCGACGATGGTCTGGGAAGATCAGGACGAATGCTTGGAAGTGCGCCCGGAGGATGTGAAGCTTTGAGTTATGAAATGGTTGTTCAAATGGATTTTTCGCCTGTTACGACTGGCGGTGGTGTTGCTGGTGGTTTTCCTGTTGTCGCTGGACACGATTCTGCGCGTGATCACGGAGCGGAGCATTCGTCAGCAAACGGGGATGCAGGTGGAGATCGGGAAATTCCATTTCGGCCTGCTGGAATCCGTGGTGACCATCAAGGATTTGAAGCTGCACAATCCGCCGGAGTTTGGCGGCACGCCGTTCTTAAGCATTCCCGAAATCCACGTGGCATACGACAAACCCGCGCTGAACCAAGGCAAGCTGCATTGCACGCTGGTGCGCTTCAATCTCGGCGAGCTCGACATCGTCAAAAATGAAGCGGGCCAGACGAACATTCTCGCACTCGGTCTGGCGTTGCCCACGAAAGATAGCCTCGCGAAAAGCAAAGACCTGAACGAATTGAAACGGCGGACAAACTTGGAATTCGCGGGCATTGATGTGCTGAACGTCTCCGTCGGCACGCTGAAGTTCATTGATCTGAAAGATCCGCAAAACAATCGCGAGCAAAAAGTCGGGATTGATAATCAAGTGCTCAAAGACGTGAAGCAACCGGCGGATTTGGCGGGCTTGGTGTTGCTCATCGCACTGCGCAGCGGGGATTTCTTCGGCTCGCTCGTCACGCCCGCGAACTTGAAGTGACGACGGTATTTTGCCTTTTTCAGTTCCCGAAATTTTCCTAAGCTCCCGCGTGCATCGTGACTCTCTCAAATCTGTTTCGCGCCTCGTCGTCAAGCTCGGCACCGGTGTGCTCACCGACAGCCAGAAGCTGATCGATCCGACGCAGCTCGAGCAAATCGTGGCGCAAGTCGCCGCGCTTCGCAAAGCGGGCAAAGAAGTCGTCGTCGTCACCAGCGGCGCGGTCGGCGCGGGTATGGGCGCGCTCGGTTACGCCAATCGCCCCACGGATCTCGCGGAGAAACAAGCCTGCGCCGCCGTCGGACAATCGCGCCTCATGGCGGTGTATGATAAACTATTTTCCGCGCATGGCCTCGTCGTCGCGCAAGTGCTGCTCACGCACGACGATCTGGAACATCACGAACGCCACCTCAACGCCCGCAACACGCTCGTCACGCTCCTGAATCGCGGCGTCATTCCCATCATCAATGAGAACGACGCGGTGTCGTTCACGGAAATCAAATTTGGCGACAACGACAAATTGTCCGCCCTCGTCGCGTCGCTGTTACCGGCCGACTTGCTGGTGATTCTCACGACCGTGGACGGCGTCATCGAAAATTTCGGCGCGGCCAATGCCAAAACGCTTTCCGTCATCGAACAGATCGACGGCACCATCGAAGCGATGGCCGGCGGCACCACCAGCGTCACCGCCGTGGGCGGCATGAAGTCGAAGATTGATGCGGCGAAGATCGTGGTGCGCTCCGGCATTCCGCTGGTCATCGCCTCGGGTCGCGACAAAAATATTCTGGCGAAAATCTTGAGCGGTGCGGACGACGGCACACTGTTCGTCGCGCAAACCGCCAAGTTGCAAGGTCGCAAGCGTTGGATCGCGTTCTTTCATCATCCAAAAGGCACGTTGTTCGTGGACGACGGAGCGAAGAAGGCGTTGCGCGAAGCGGGCAAGAGCCTGCTGCCGCCCGGCGTAGCGCGTTGCGAAGGGGATTTTGCAGCGGACGACGTGGTGCGTATCTGCGATTTGGACGGCATGGAATTTGCCCGCGGCATCGCGCGCTTCGGCTCTGCCGCCGTGAACGAACGCAGTTTGCCTAAAGAGGAATTGGTGCATCGCGATGACTTGGTGATTTTATAATTTCGATGAAAAAACAACCGGCCATCAACGATCTTCTCAAAGTCATGCAACGGCTGCGATCGCCCACGGGTTGTCCGTGGGATCGCGAGCAAGACCACATGACGCTGCGCCGCCACGCAATCGAGGAAGTCTACGAGTTGATCGACGCCATCGAGGCCGGGGACGACGTGGAGATGGCGGAGGAGTTGGGCGACCTGTTGCTGCAAGTGGTCTTCCATTGCCAACTCGCCAGCGAGCGTGGCGTTTTTGATTTAGAAAAGGTCACGCGCAATCTGGTGGAAAAATTAATCCGTCGTCACCCGCACGTCTTTGCCACGACCAAGGTGAAAGACATTGATGAGGTCTGGGCGAATTGGGAAAAGATCAAACGTGCGGAAAAAACCGGCACGCACCTGGAACGCAAGTCGGCGTTTGACGGCATTCCCAAACACCTCCCCGCCCTGCTCCGCGCGGAGAAGCTGTTGAAGAAAGCACACAAAGTTTTCACCACCGATCAAGCGTTCAGCAAAACTCCCAAGCGCAAGTTGGGCAAGGCGGCGATGGCGAACGAACTCTTTGAACTGACCGCGCTCGCACAAGCCAACGGTTGGTGCGCAGAAGAATTGCTGGCGAGCGAAACGAAAAAACGCGAACGGACGTTCCGTTCGCGCGAGAAAAAAGCGGCCAAATAAAACGTTTCAGCCCGGCGGCCAAGCGAGGTGGCGTCCGCCTAAAATGTGGCAATGCAAGTGCGGCACCGTTTCGCCGCCATCTTTGCCGTTGTTGATGACAAGGCGATAACCGGTTTTATCCAAACCTAATTGAGCCGCGACTGCTGCGGCCTTCAACATCAGGTGACCCAAAAGCTGTTGTTCATCGACGGCCGTTTCCGCAATGCGGGGAATGGCTTTTTTCGGAACGATCAAAACGTGTGTGGGGGCAGCAGGATGGATGTCGCGGAAGGCGAGGACCGATTCATCTTCGTAAACAATGGCTGCTGGGATTTCGCGGGCGATGATTTTTTCAAAAAGGGTTTTGCTCATGGGGAAATTTAGACACGAATTTTACGGATTAAAAACTGCAAACAGTTCGCCACCGTTGAATAAAAACGAACGGAAAATTTATTCCACGACCAACGCGCACTTGCCCTGTTCGGATTCGGCGGTGAAGCAGCCTCGGAGATATTCGACGATCTGGTCTTGAATCTGTTCGCAACGCGGACTCCAGCGACGGGCACCGGCAAGCTGCTTGGCGCAGCCGCGCAGACCGCGAAAGCGCAACACACGCGGCGACTGACTCAAACGGAGGCGCAGTTCGTTACGCAGGCGTGGGAAGAAAAAGAGTTCGAGATTATCGCCAGAATCACGCGCGAGCGAGATGAGATCGGTATCGCTGATTTGTTTATCGCTGCTTTCGCCAGCGTGAATGGTGTAGCCAAGCAGCCGGAGAACTTTTTCGAGCGCGACGGAAAATTCTCCGATGGAGACGGTTTCGCGTTCGAGTTCGTTTTTGAAATAGTGAAACACGCTGCTCGCGGCATGGCGCAACATTTCGGGATCAAGCAGGCCATTGATTTCGCCGACGATTTCGACGGAAATCATTTCCGGCGAGCACGGGACACTTTCGCCATTATTGAGCTTGAAGAAAAGACAGTCAGTGTGGAGGGCAATCATTCGCGCGCCTCCAGCTTTTGCACTTCGGAAACAAAATCGGTGGCTTCTTGAAAACGACGATACACGCTCGCAAACCGGACGTAAGCGACGGAATCAATCTGGCGTAAGCCGTCCATGACCATGGTGCCGATGAATTCACCGGGCACTTCACTCTCAAATTTGGCGGTGACGGCGGCGACGATGTGATCCACAAGATCTTCCATCGCTTTGGGGGAAACGGGGCGTTTTTGGCAGGCTTTACGGATGCCAGAGAGGAGTTTTTCGCGGGAAAATTCTTCGTGGCGCCCGTCGCGCTTGAGCACCATGAGCCCTTCGTGCTCCAATTCTTCGTAGGTCGTGAAACGGTGGGTGCACTGGGAGCATTCACGGCGGCGGCGGATGGTCGCGCCTTCTCGGGAGGCACGCGAATCAATGACCTTATCTTCCTGACAACCGCATTTGGGGCAACGCATAAAACCACTGCTTATAGTGGCTGCGCGTTTGTAGCACACAATGATTTGTGGTGTCAAGGAAACCGTGGGATTAACGTAAAAGCCACTTGCGTTCGCCCTTTTTGTGGCTAGACTGCGCGACTCATTTTAGAACTAAAAAAGCAAAATTATTATGGCAACAGCAAATGATCTCCGCCGTGGCATGGCCATCAATTACAATGGCGACATCTCGGTAGTCCTCGACTTCCAGCATCGCACCCCCGGTAACTTGCGCGCGTTCGTGCAGGCGACCCTCCGCAGCATCCGCACCGGCAAAGCTTCCGATGTGCGTTTCAGCTCGACCGAAAAAATCGAGCCGGTGCCGATGATGACCACCAAGATGGAATACAGCTACAAGGACGGCGCCGATTATGTATTCACCGACCCGGAAAACTATGAAACGGTGACCTTGAGCGCGGAACTCGTGGGCGATGCCAAAGATTTCATGGTGGAAAACTGCTCGGTGACGGTGACCTTCATCGAAGAAAAAGCCATCTCGGTAGAAATTCCTTCCAGCGTGGTGTTGACGGTGACGGATGCACCCGAAGGCGTGCGCGGCGATTCGGCGAACAATGTGCAAAAAGCCATCACGCTCGAAACGGGTATCACGGTGCAGGCTCCGCTCTTCATCAAGACCGGTGAAAAAATCAAGATTGATACTCGCACTCGCAAATACATGGAACGCGCTTGAGTTAAAGACGCTCACAGTCGATTTTCCAAGCCCGCTGTGAGCAGCGGGCTTTTTTTATTTTTCCGGCTTAATTGCTTTGCAACCCAAACGCCCTCGGTTATTTCTGTCCCAAGCTTATGTCAGGTTTAGTGAAAGGGGAAAAAGTGTATCGCGGCATCCCTGTCTCGGCAGGTGTATGTCGCGGGAAAATCCTTGTCCTACATCAGACCCGGCACGTCATCGCCAAGCAACACTTGAGCGGCGATGAAGTTGAATCTGAGGTCAAACGCTTTGAGCAATCGCTCGTCCGCACTCGCCAGCAAATCTCTGAAGTCCAACGGCGAGTTGCGGAAACGATGAGCTCAGCCGAAGCGGATATTTTCGACGCGCATTTGTTGATGATCGAAGACCACGTTTTGATTGATGAAGTGCTCAAGATCATCCGCGATCAAAAAACGAACGCCGAATACGCCTTTCACACCGCTTCAGAAAAATACGTGGCTGTGCTTGAAGCCGTCGAGGATGAATATCTCCGGGAACGCGCCGCTGACTTGCGCGACCTGACCGGCCGCGTGCTCGACAACCTACTCGAAGTCAAAGATCAGTTTGATCTCCGCCATTTGACTGAACCCTGCATCCTCGTCGGCCATGATTTGAGTCCGTCGATGACGGCGCAACTCGATAAGAAGATGGTGCTCGGCTTCGCCACCGACATCGGCGGCAAAACCTCGCACACCGCCATCATGGCGCGGTCACTGGATATTCCCGCCATCGTCGGTCTTAAAACCATCAGCGACGACTTGGAGTCCGGCGATTACGCTTTGCTCGACGGCTACAACGGCACGATCACCATCAACCCGACTGACAACACGTTATTCGAATACGGCCAGCTCGAAAAAAACAAAGCCTCGCTCGATGAGAAGCTGCGCGAAATCGTCTGGCAACCGGCGGTCACGCTTGACGGCAAAGCGATTCATCTCTCGGCGAACATTGAAGATCAATACGACGTCGAAGCTGTGCTCCAATACGGCGCGGAAGGCGTGGGACTGTTTCGCACGGAATTTTTATTCATCAACCGCGAAAAATTACCGGGTGAAGAAGATCAATTTCAGGCCTATCGCCAAGTCGCTGCCGCACTGAAACCGCAGCAAGTCATCATCCGCACGCTCGATTTGGGCGGCGACAAATTTGCCTCGCACTTGCAGCTCTCCAAGGAAGTGAATCCCTTCCTTGGCTGGCGCGCTATTCGCTTTTGCCTCGCGCAACCGGAACTGTTCTGCGCCCAACTCCGCGCCATCCTCCGCGCCAGCGCTGAGGGTAACGTCAAGATGATGTATCCGATGATCTCCGGTCTCGACGAATGGAACCAAGCCACCGCGCTGCTCGAAAAATGCAAAGCCGAGTTGCGCGCGGAGAATATTCCGTTCGACGAACATCTGGAAGTCGGCGCGATGATTGAGATTCCTTCCGCCGCGCTCATCGCCGATTCACTCGCCAAGCGCGTGAAGTTTTTCAGCATCGGCTCCAACGATCTCATCCAATACACGCTCGCCGCCGACCGCACGAACGAAAAGGTTTCACACCTTTACGAACCCACGCATCCGGCGATTTTGCGACTCATCAAAACCACCGTGGATGCCGCCCATCGCGCCGGCATCTGGGCTGGCGTTTGCGGTGAGATCGCTGGCGACCCCGTGCTCGTGCCGCTGCTACTGGGACTGGGCGTCGATGAATTAAGCTGTGCGCCCGCCGTCATTCCCGAAGTGAAATACATGATTCGCCGCGTGAAGATGGACGAAGCCCAAGCCCTCGCCGAATTCGCCCTGCAAAGCGAATCCCCCACCGAAATCTTCGCTCGCTGCCAGCAATTCGCCTGGCAGACCGCGCCGAGTCTCTTCGAAACGAAATAAGCGAAAGCCGCTGGCTGCGCGAAAACCGTTACAGTTTTCCGCCCGATCGCCGATAGCCAGAGTAGCGCATCACTACTCCACTATGACTATCGCCATCGCCCCCGCAGAGGTTCGCAGCTATATTTCCGGGCATCTGGAATCCGTGTTCGACACCATGCTTTCCCTGAAAGCCGTGCCTCTACCGGAAATCGGCGCAGCGGGCTTCACGAGCGAACGCGTCACCGGCACCGTTGGCATGGCGGGTGAAAAAGTGACCGGCCAAGTCTATCTGCACCTCTCCGAACCCTTCGCCATCCAAGCCACCGCCGCCATGCTGGGCATGACGCCCGAAGAAATATCCGGACACGCCGAAGTCAACGACGTCGTGGGCGAAGTCACCAACATGCTCGCGGGCGGATTAAAATCTTGGCTGTGCGATGCCGGCGCCACCTGCGCCCTGACCACCCCCGCCGTGATTCGCGGAACCTCCTTTGCCGTCACCCCCAAGCCCGGCGTGGAACTCATCGCCCTCGCCTTTGAATCCCAGAACACGCGCGGACTGGTGGAAATTCACATCAAGTTTAATTAGCCAGAAACTATTTAGCCGTCACCACGACATAATTCTTTTTGCCTTTGCGCAACAAGATGTGTTTGCCGAACAGCAAATCCGCCGTCGTCACCGCGCGCGCGGCGTTGGCTTCGCGGACGTTGTTGATGTTCACACCGCCGCCTTCGATGTCTTTCCGCGCCTGACCTTTGGACGGACACAGCCCCGCGTGGACTAGCAATTCCGCCAACGGAATGCCCGCGCCTTCCAGCTTGGCCAATTCCAATTCTTTCGTCGGCACTTCGCCCACGATTTCGTTGAAGGTGCTTTCGGAAACATCTTTCAACTCGCCGCCAAATAAAATTTCGCTGGCCCGAATCGCTTCTGTCGTGGCGCCGGCGCCGTGGATCAAATCCGTCGTGGCCTTCGCCAAGGCACGATGCGCCACGCGGCCACCGGGATTTTCGGTGTGCGCCTTTTCCAACGTTTCAATTTCCGCCTGCGCCAAGAAGGTAAAATATTTCAGGTAACGGATGACATCGCGATCATCGGTGTTGATCCAAAATTGGTAGAACTTGTAAACGCTCGTGCGTTTCGCATCCAACCAGATGGCGCCGCTCACACTCTTGCCAAATTTGGAGCCATCCGCATTCGTGATGAGCGGCAGCGTGAGGCCGTAAACCTGTTTGCTGATTTTTTTGCGCGTGAGCTCAATGCCCGCCGTGATGTTGCCCCATTGGTCGCTGCCACCGATCTGGAGTTCGCAGCCCGTTTCTTTGGCGAGGTGATAAAAATCAAACGCCTGCAGGAGCATGTAGCTGAACTCGGTGTAGCTGATGCCGACCTCGCGGTCTTCCATGCGCGCGCGCACGGATTCTTTGGCGACCATCTGGTTGACGGTAAAATGTTTTCCGATGTCGCGGAGAAAATCGAGGAACGAGATACCCGCGGTCCACGAGGCATTGTCCACGAGGCGCGCGGGGTTTTGCGGCGTTTCAAAATCGAGCAACTTGGCAAGTTGCTCACGCACCTTGGCGATGTTGCCGTCGAGAATTTCTTTCGTGAGCAGTTGGCGCTCTTGCGACTTGCCGCTCGGATCACCGATGCAACCGGTGGCCCCACCCGCCAGCGCGATGGGATGATGACCGAGCAATTGAAAGCGGCGCAACGCAAGCAGCGGCACGAGATTGCCGACGTGCAGGGAATCCGCCGTTGGGTCGAAACCGCAATACAGGGTGATGGGCTTTTCCTCAACTGGTGAAGCATTCACGAATTGCGAGTTGCCATCTGAAGCTGCTGGAGCAAACCCAAGACACTCGGGTGCGCCTTCGGTGGTCATAGCAACCAAACCGCGCCATTGTAATTCTTCGTAAATGTTCACGCAGGCAGGTTAATTTGTCGGTGGCGAAATGCCAATTTCCAATTGAACCGATACAGTCTCACGCAAAGGCGCAAAGCCGCATAAGAATTTAACTTTGCGACTTTGCGACTTTGCGTGAGAATCCGCACGTGTCAAAAATGTTGAAAGCCTCCGGCGCGATGGCCGCCGCGACTCTCTTGAGCCGCGTGCTCGGCATGATGCGCGTGATGGTTTATGCGCGCTTCATGGGCGACGGCTGGGTGGCTGGGGCTTTCACGTTCGCCTTTCAGATTCCAAATCTGTTCCGACGTTTGCTGGGCGAAGGCGCGTTGACGGCGGCGTTCATTCCCATCTTCAAAGAAAAAGAAAAGACACACGGCGACGCGGAAATGTGGCGCGCGGCGAACGCCGTCATTTCCGGCCTCGTCGTCGTCGCCAGCGTGATCATCGCACTCGTGATGCTGGGCCTCGCCGTCGCGTTGTCGTGGCACGAATTTGAGCCCAGCAATGAACTCATGCTACGACTGCTCTTCGTGATGTTTCCCTACATGGTGCTTGTCTGCATCGCCGCCGCGTTGATGGGAATGCTGAATGCGCGCGGCCATTTTTTCATTCCCGCCATGGGCGCGACGATGCTGAATCTGGTGATGATTTCGTCGGTTTTATTTTTTGCGCCAAGGCTCGGACTAGAGCTGCCGAAGGAAGCGCGTTTGCCGCTGCAAATTTTCGCGCTCGCCTACGGTGTTTTGGTGGCGGGTGTAGCACAGGCGGCGTTTCAAGTGCCCACGCTCTGGCGCGAAGGTTTTCGCTACCGCTGGGTGTCGCCGTGGCGCAATGAAACGGTGCGCCTCGTCGCCACGCGGATGATTCCCGGCACGATTGGCGTAGCCGCTTTTCAACTCAACGTGCTGCTGGTGCAGAGTCTGGCGTTCGGCATTGACCCGCAGATCACCGCCTCGTTTGAATACGCCGTGCGCTTGATGGAATTGCCGCAAGGAATGTTCGGCATCTCGCTCGCCACTTTTTTGCTCACGTCATTGAGCAGCCTCGCGATTGATAAAAACTTTCCGGAATTTCGCGCGCAACTCCGTCACGGCCTCAGCTCACTGCTATTCGTTAATCTAGTCGCCGCCGCCCTGCTCGTCGCGCTGGCGGAACCGATCATGCGGCTATTATTTGAGCGCGGACAATTCAGCCCCGCCGCCACGGAACGCGCGGCCTTCGCGCTAATTTGCCTCGCCCCGGGACTCGTAGCTTTTTCGGCGGTCAATGTTTTAGCGCGGGCTTTTTTCGCGCTGGGCGACACCAAGACACCAATGAAGATCAGTCTGGTATGCCTCGCTCTCAACCTAATGCTCGCCGCCATTCTCATCGTGCCACTCAAACAAGGCGGCCTTGGTATCGCCAACACGATCACTTCCGTCTGCAACGTCACCTTACTATTCTTTGCGCTGCGGAAAAAACTGGGGAAACTGGAAATGGCATCGCTTCGCAACACGGTGCGACCACTCACACTCGCGGCCTTGCTCGCGTGTGTCGCCGCGTGGTGCACTTGGATGCATTGGGAACAATGGCTGGGCCACGCCACGCTCGCGCTCAAGATCGGCGCAGTGTTTGTGCCGGCGGGAATTGCGGGCGGACTCTACTGGCTCCTCGCTTTGCAACTCAAGATTCCGACAGCACAGGAAATGACCACGTTCGCGCTGGCGAAATTCAAGCGCTTCAAATAGCCACGGTGGCAATCCAACCTTGATCGCCGAACTGGGCTTTGAATTTTTCCGCTACTCGTTCCGCAGCGGCCAAGTTTTCCATGATCGCAAACGTGGTCGAGCCACTGCCGGACATCAGCGAAACCAACGCGCCATTCTCGCGGAGAAATTCTTTGTAAAGTTGCAACACGGGAAATTTGTCAAACGCGGGTGCTTCCAAAGAATTATAAACGCCATCCGCGATGGCGGGCCAATCATTCGCCTGCAGTGCCGTCACTAATTTCTCCGCGCGGCCAGCCGTGCCGTTCTGGTCTTTCGGGAAGCGCGCCAAATTTTGATACGACCACGGCGTGGAAATGCCGAAGCCGGGGTGCACGAGAAAAAACGCCTTCCCTTGCAGCGCCGTAAAATTTTCCAGCGTCTGAACTTTCTCGCCGCGTCCCGTAGCCAGCGCCGGTTTGTCGTAGAGGAAAAATGGAACGTCCGAGCCCAGCGCGGCGGCAAGTTCGTGCAATTTCGACAACGGCAACGGTGAGCCGAACAGTTCGTTGAGAGCGGTGAAGGTCACCGCCGCATTCGCGCTGCCGCCGCCGATTCCGCCTGCAAGCGGAAGGTTTTTCTGGAGATGAATGCGGACGCCATCGGTGATCTTTGCCGCACCAAAAAACGCCGTCGCGGCGCGATGCACCAGATTCTTGGCATCGCACGGCAGTTCAAGATTACTGCACGTGAGTTGCAAGCTGGCGCCAGTCCGTTCAAAGCTCATCACATCGCAGACATTGACGGTCTGCATGACGGTTTCCAATTCATGAAAGCCATCCGCGCGTTTGCCGAGGATGTTCAGGATGAGGTTGACCTTGCAGGGCGAAAGCTTTTCGAGGCGCATGGGAGTTGAACTAAATAAAAACGCGCCAACAAATCTGTTGGCGCGTTCGGGGAAAATTCACGGTTAGTTGTCGAACACTTGGAAGCGGCTGCCGGGAATGAACGGGGCAACGTCGCCACCGCTAAAGCCGGTGTAGGTATCCGTATGAAACAAGGGATCATTCGACA
Organism: uncultured Verrucomicrobia subdivision 3 bacterium; assembly: GCA_903911825.1. Classification (GTDB taxonomy): domain Bacteria; phylum Verrucomicrobiota; class Verrucomicrobiia; order Limisphaerales; family UBA11358; genus UBA11358. Next base: position 18,983 of record CAIWFB010000322.1, on the reverse strand, counting down.
GACCCGGCTTGTAGCTTTCCGGATACACGGGATCGGGAGCATACGTCGTGGTAAAAATCGGGTCGTAGGAGGGAATGGGGAACGTGGCGACTTCAAAGATGCCTAAAGCTGCGCGACCCAGTGAACGTTGGAAGCCGTGCACCGCGCCGTAATAGCCATAACCGGGGCGAGCCATAATGGAACTTTCTTCAACCGACTGACGCATTTCGCCCCAGCGGACGAGTTCGTAAGTGTTGCTCAAGCCGCGGCCCAGTTTCTGGTCAGGGCCAGCACAACCGGTCGCGAAGACCGCCACGACGCCAGCAATCAGAGGAAAAATAATTTTACGCATACGGTGTTCTATTTAGTTTCTGGAATTTACGCCGAATCCCCGGCTTGTAAAGCGTGTTTTCAGACGGCCGATTTAGTGAAAGTATTGCCGCAGCCAAGGCTGGGCAAATTTATAGCCTTGCCATAAAAGCACCGTGAGTAGCAGTAACAGGGCGATGACTAGCAACACTTGACGTCGTGCCTTAGCACGATCTGGTTGATCCCAATACCACGCAATCCAAACGCTGACTTCATAAAGAAATTGCAACGGGATGAACATGAGCACTTGGGTCACCACCTCCGGGGTCGTCAGCACCGCACCCAAAACCATGTTGATAACGATCATGTAGCGCCGCGCTTTGGCCAGCGTGGAATAGCTCAACACGCCGATTTTAACTAGGGTCAGGATCAAGACCGGCATCTCAAAGCCTAGCCCCATGCCCAACATGAATTTGCAAACGAAGCTGATGTATTCCTCCGCCCGCCACTGCGACGCACCCAAACCGAGCCAGTTTGAATACATCTGCGAGGCCGATAGCGCCACCGGCATCAGCGCAAAATAACAGAAAGAAACACCCGCGATAAAAAGTCCCAAGCCAATGATCAGGCCGCGCAAAACATATTTTTGCTCGTGCATTCGCAAGGCTGGAAAAACGAAAGAGGCGACAAAGTAGAGCAGGAACGGCGCTGCCAGCAAAATCCCCCCGTAAAAAGCGACTTGAATCGCGACGAAGAAACCGCCAGCCGGACCGAGATTCACTAGTTCCACCTGCATCTGCTGCGCTTCGTCGGCCGTTTTGGTGTTCGGGTCAACGTGCCAGCCTAAGACTTGATTGGTGCCGAGCGTGAGTGGTTCGACCGCGATCGCCACGAAGCGATTCGTGCCGAGGTTCAAAGTTTTTTCCTGTTCCGCCGAAAGCGTGAAATGCCCCAGACGATTCGCGCCAAAACTGACGGTGACAATTTGGTTGGTGCCGGGATAACTGACCGTGGCACGCGAGAGTGGCCACTTGATGACGGCCATGACGTAGTTGGCACCAATCAGACAAATCAGCATCGCCAAGCCTAGCGAAATACTGATTTTAACCAGCAGCCAGCGAAAATCTTCGAGGTGTTCGAGAAAAGATTTTACGGGACCACCGCCGTCGTCGTCATCGGACGGCTCTGAAGAAAAATCGGCCATGAAAAACTGCGGCTGAAAAAATCAGCGGTCAGACAACCTTCGTTTCCGGCGGCGTCTGCGTTTGAGCGGTAGTGTTTGCGGGCGGAGTTTTGGGAGCCGTCGTGGCCGTGTCAGAATTCTGGATTTCGTCCGTCACTTCGCGCGTGGCTTTCTTGAACTCATTGATGCCTTTGCCCAGACCTTTGGCCAATTCAGGGATTTTCTTAGCGCCAAACATGATCAAGACAATCGCCAAAATCAAAATGACCTGCATTCCACCGGGAGCCCATGCAAAAATGGTATTCATAAATGTTATCTTTCTGCCACGAAGCTACGCTTGTATCGCGTTTTAGTAAAGTCGCAAAGCAAGCAGTGGAGTGCGGCGGTGTCGCCAACCAGTCGCAGCCGCGTTCAGGCCATAAAAAAGAGCCGCGTGCGAACACGCGGCTCTCGAAATTTAAACCCAGAGGATTAAGCGCCGGCTTTCGGATGGAGCAAGATGAATTCGCCACGGCGGTTTTTGCCGTAAGCCGCTTCATCGTGACCTTCCACGGCAGGTTTGTCTTTGCCGTAGCTGATGGTTTTGACGCGCATGGAATCCAAACCTTGTTTCTGGAGAGCTTCACGGAGCGCCAAAGCGCGGCGTTCACCGAGGGCGCGGTTGTATTCTTCCGTGCCGCGTTCGTCGCAATGACCTTCGATGAGCAACTTGGCGCTGGCGTCACCCGCGAGGGCAGCAGCCACGGCGGAAATGTTGGCCTCATCTGAACTCTTCACAACGGAGCTATCGAAAGCGAAGTGAACCGTATAAGCTGCGAACGCCTTACGGTCTTGGTCGTATTTGTCCAAGTCAATGTCAGCTGTGGCCAAATTGCCAGGACCAGACGTAACCGGTCCGCTACTAGAGCCAGGGCCGGGCTCAATTGAGTTACCAGGCGGCAATGGACCAGTAGGGTTGTCACCACCCACTTGCGCTGGGCGTTGGCCGGGCAAACCAGTGATTTTCGTTGGTCCTTTTTTGCAACCCGTCACGGCCACGGTCGCGACAAGCGCGATGGCCAAGGGCAAAATCCATTTATTCATTTTCATAATTATAGTTTGTTAAAAATTGCGGTTAAAATACGGTTAAAAGTTAGTTACGAAATCAAAAACTCATTTCGCCCAAGCAGGCTGGGAATTACTTCCGTTCGCTCGGGCACAATCCTTGTATTGTTTGGTGAATACGTCAAGCACAGATAAGACTTGACGATGCCCAATCGCGTGATTGAACACCAATGTCCGCGAGTTCGGCGCCCACGAGGGATTCTGCCCCGCCACCAGCACGACCGGAGGCACGCTGCCGTCCGCAGCCATCACGCAGATGTCGAAATCACCCGCCTGCCGTGTGAAGGCGATCCACTTGCCGTCCGGCGACCAATCGGGTTCCGTGGGACTAGAAACGCCGGACGTGCTAAGCACCTGAATCTTGCCGCCACTGGCGGAAACTTTTGCCAAACGGCGACGCTCGGCAACTTTCGTAGCAAAACAGATCCAATCTCCATTCGGCGACCACGTGGGCGAGGAATCCTCCAAGCCCGTCGTGATGCGCTTGAGGTTCGAGCCATCGGCGTTGCAAACCCATATGTTCGGGCTGCCGGACTTGCTCAAAACCATCGCAATCTTGGAACCGTCCGGCGAAACGGAGGCGCTGGTGTTCAAACCGGAATAGCCGGCAATGACCTTGCGCTGTCCGCTGGAGAGGCTGTGGTAGAAAATGTCCGGATTGCCGCGCGCGTAGGAGGTGTAATAAACCGCCATTTTGCCGGTAGCCCAAGCGGGTTTGGCCACGATGGCGGCATCGCTCGTCACGGATTGCGCGGCATTGCCATCGAAATCGGCAACATAGATTTCACCTTTGCCGCTGCCATTCGCACCTTGCGATTTGAACGCGATCTTGGACTGGCCAATGCCTTTCTTGCCCGTGATGGCGAAGACGATGTCATCCGCAAACGCGTGCGCCTGACGCCGCAGGCTCGCGCCGTTGTAGCTGCGCGAGAGCACGACTTTCTTGGCGAATTTATCCGTGACGTTGCCGACGACCGCGCCGGAATCGCTCCCGCTGATGAGATATTGCGCCGCATCAGCTGACACAAAGCTGAAGCCTTGGACATAGAGGTCGAACCGCAACACCTCCGCCGCCTCGCCCGTGAAGCCAGTGAGTGAAACGGGAATCGGCTTCTGGCCAAAGGTGTCCACCGAGCGCGTGATTTTGATTTCGCCCGAATCACTTTGCGCGCGAGCCAAGTTCAAGGTGAGCACCGCCAAGACAATTGGCAGGGCTAGTTTGATTGAGGAGAATAGTTTGATTTTCATCCGGTCATCCGTCGAGCTTGAGGGTTAAAGTTGATGATAAAAGTGCGTTCCCGTTCTTTGGCACCTTCGGGAAAAGGCGGCACGCTGTCCACGCGATCCAGCGCACGTTGCACGCTGGCATCCACGCGAGCATCGCCCGAGCGACCCAAAATCCGCGCCGAAATCACGCGCCCATCGCGGCTGATGACAACACTGACACGAACGTTGACATCCGCATCCGACATGTCGTCCGGCGATTTCCAAGCGTTGTCGTAAATACTTTTGATGGCCGAAGCGTAATTCGCGTATGAAACACTGCCCGGCCCCGGCATCTCGACTGAAGTGGAAGAGGACGAATTATCGCGAATACTTCTGGCCGCATTGGCAATGGCCCGCAGTTTGGCATCGCGGGCTTTTTGTTGGGCCTTCGCTTCAGCTTGGGCTTCGGCCTCGCTGTTGTCGGGAGTCGCTTTGGGCGTTTTGCGAACCACCGGCTTCAACTCCACTTTGATTTCATGCTGCTTCGGTGTGGGTTTCTTTTCAACTTTCACTACCGGCTTCAAAGCGTCGGGGTCCAACTTCTCCGGTTCTTTCACCGGCTCCGGTTTGGGCTCGGGCTTGGGTTCAGGTTTTGGCTCCGGTTTAGGCTCCGGTTGCTTCACTTCCAGCTTGGGTTGCGGCTCGGGCGGCGTGACCGGCTCCGGTGGTTTGACAATGGGCTGCTGTTTCGGCGGCTCGGGAGCTTGGGAACCAGAGCTCATTGCCTCATCAATAAGTATAGCCGGAATAACAGTAGATGTTTTTGTGTCATCCGGTTTGGGCGTGGAGCGAATGAAGCCGGAGCAAAACAACGCCACAATCACCAGCAGGTGCGAACCTGCGGTGGCAATGAGACATTTTTTTTGCAGTCGGGTCATGGTTATTTGGGCGATGGATCTGTGCGCAGCGAATAACGGGTGATGCCGTATTTCTGGCAGCCATCAATCACCTGCGCCACGAGGTCGTAGCGGCAATCTTTATCCGCGCGAATATACACCACGAGATTTTTGTTGGCGCGAAATTCATTCGCCAATTGCACGATCATCGGCGCGAGTTGCATCCGCCTTTTATCCAGCGCGTAATATCCCGTGCCGGACACTTCGACGGTGCGAATATCCGATTTGATCAACGGCGTTTCCGGTCGACCACCGCGCGGCAGCTTCAAATCAATACTCTGCTCCAACAGCGGCGTGGTGATGACGAAAATGATCAGCAACACAAACGCCAAATCCAGCAACGGCGTGATGTTGATGTCACTCAACGTCACGAGATGACTGCGTTGGGAAAAGCGTCTCATGGCAGGAAATTATTCGTCCTTCAAGAATTCCGTTTCCATTTTAGAAACGAGTTCTTGCGCGTAATTGTCCAGTTCAACCGTGAACGCGCGCAGATTGTGAACCAGCCAGTTGTAGCCAAACATCGAGGGAATCGCCACGAGCAACCCGGCGACGGTCGTTAGCAAGGCCGCAGAAACACCCGGCGCCATTACCGCCATGGTCGCGGTGCCCGCCTTGGCAATGCCGGCAAACGTGCTCATCACGCCCCAGACCGTGCCCAGCAACCCAAGAAACGGCGCCCCGCTGACCGCGATGGCCAGAATGATGAGGCCGGATTCTAGCTTGAGCGATTCCTTAGCAACGACATTTTCAATCGCGCGCTTGATGTGCTCCATGTTCTTGAGACTGATCTCCTGCTTGGCGCGTTCGCCGCTCGGCCCGCGCAAGCGCGCGTCGAGTTGCGTGCAACCCATCTGATAGACGGCGTAAAGCGGGCAACCTTCCACATGGAGCTTGCGGTCGAACATCTCGAGCACACTTTTTTGAGCAGTGAATTCTTCGCCGAAGAAATGGTTCAGCTTCCGCGCCTTCCGCATCTGGACGACTTTGGACATCATCACGAACCATGCGGCGATGGAAAAGATGAACAGCACGGCAATGATGGCTTTCGCCTCCACCGTCGCGCGATCCCAGATATCGAGGAGTTCAGACTGATTAGCAGCCGCTCCGATGAGTGTAAAAGGTAACCCGCTCATAAAATCTAAACTTGGTGGTGAGGACCCGGTTTAGGCCAAGTAACGGAACTCCGAGCTTTCGTCCGTCGGGGCAAATTATCAATCCGCGCCGCTGAAATTGCAAAAACAATTTGCGCAAAAAATGAATCCGCTTTGCCGCGCCACCAAAATCGCTTAAAAGAACGCCATGTCGCGTCCGCGTCTCTTTGCCCTGCTCCTCGCCTTCATCACGCTCGTGGTGTTCCTACCCGTCGGGCAATACAGCTTCGTGAACTACGACGACACGGATTATGTCACTGAAAACGCCTTCGTCAAAGGCGGGCTGACCGCCGCGAATATCCACTGGGCATTCACCGCCTTCCACGCCGGCAACTGGCATCCGCTCGCGTGGATTTCGCACATGATTGATTGCTCGCTCTTCGGCCCGAACGCCGGTGCCCACCACTTCATGAGCGTGCTGCTTCATGCCGCCAATGTCGCCCTGCTTTTCACCTTGCTGTGGCGCTGGACAGCCCGGCTTTGGCCCAGTGCCCTCGTCGCGGCGCTGTTCGCGTGGCATCCGCTGCACGTCGAATCTGTCGCTTGGATTTCCGAACGCAAAGATGTTTTGAGCACGTTCTTCGCCCTGCTGACACTGCTACATTACACCCGCTTCGTGCAGGAAAAATCCCAACGCCATTTCTGGCTGGCACTGCTGTGCTTCGCGCTGGGACTGATGGCAAAACCAATGCTCGTCACGCTGCCGTGCGTGCTGTTGTTGCTGGATGTGTGGCCGTTTAGGCGAGTTCAAGGTTTAGAGTTCAGGGTTCAGGGTTGGGGGAAGTTAGTTGTCGAAAAACTTCCATTCTTTGCCCTCACAATCGGCTCGTGCATCCTGACTTTTCTCGCGCAGAAGCAAGGTGAAGCCGTGGTTTCATTGGCGAAAGTTTCCTTGAGTTACCGGCTGCAAAACGCGCCCGTCGCCGTCGTTACCTACTTGGAGAAATTCTTTCTCCCCACCGATCTTTGCGCCATCTACCCCATGCACGCCAAGCTGGCTCCGCTGCACGTTTTGGCCGCCGTCGCGGTTCTGATTTTGATCACCGTCATCGCGTGGCGTTGGCGACAGGATAAACCTTATATGCTGGTCGGCTGGCTCTGGTTTCTCGGCACGCTCGTGCCCGTCATCGGCCTCGTGCAAGTCGGCGGGCAGGCAATGGCTGACCGCTACACTTACATTCCGTCCATCGGATTTTTCTTCGCGCTGGTTTTTCTGGCGGCGGATTTCGCGGCTAGAATTCAAACTCCGAAATTCATTAGCCTCGGCTTCGCAGCGGTGGTTGCGCTGGGTTGCATCATCGCCACAGAATTTCAACTTCACTATTGGCGTGATAGCGAAACGCTGTTTCGCCGGGCGATCGCCGTTACGAAAGACAACGACATCGCGCTGGTGAATCTTGGCGTAGCGCTGGATGTGCAAGGTCGCTTCGACGAAGCGCTCGATATTTATCAGCAAGCCGCGAAGCTGGAAAGCGGACGCCACCAAATCCACAACAACCTCGGCAACATCCTCGACAAACTCGGGCGCCATGCGGAATCGCTCGTCGAATATCGCGAAGCACTGCGCCTGCGCCCCGGCGACGCCATCCTGCAAAACGCGATCGGCATGGAACTCGCGGCGCTCGGTAAATTTGACGAAGCCTTGGCCGCATTCGCCGAAGCCATGCGCCTGAATCCCAAGCTGTCCGGGCCGTATTTGGAAACCGGAAAAACCCTTTTCAAATTGGGCCGCGATGCCGAGGGCATCCAATCATTTCGCCTCGCGCTGCAACTGGAACCTGACAACTACCAAACGCTCGCCAGCATTGCCCGCCACCTTGCCGCCAATCGCAACGACGCCACGCGCGACGGTCAGACCGGTTTGGTGCTCGCGATCAAAGCCAACGAACTTTCGGGCCGCGTCCAGCCGATGGTTTTTGATATTTTGGGAATGGCGCTTTCCAATACCGGCGATTTCACCAACGCCGTGGTCTGCGCGCAAAACGCGCTTGACCTCGCCACCGCTAATCAGATGAAAAACACCAGCCAGATCAGCGAACGGCTGGAACTCTACAAAAAACAGCGGCCATGGCGGGAATCTTTCATTGCCACGAATGCGCCCGTGAAAAACTAAACCGCCGCCAGCGCTGCAAGCGTCCGACGAACAGCTGGCTTGCGAATGGCTTCGGTGCTGGAAAAACTCTCCCCCAACCACGGTAACGTGCAAATTTTTTCTGCCGGAAAATATTCTGCCAAAAGCCGGGCGTTCGCCTTACTCGCGGCATCCGGTTTGGGCGGCGACATTAAAACCACCTTGGTTTTACCGCGCAAAGATTTCGGCAAGGCCGCCAACGTGAGCCGCAGATGATTCACCACACCTAGCCGATTTTGTGCCACGATGATCGGCTCTGCCCGCAACGCGATCAGCAAATCGCGTGAGTCAAAACCTTCGCCCAACGGACTCAACAATCCACCTGCGCCTTCCACTAAGAGCCGTTCAAAGCGCGGCTGAAAAAAACGCACGTGGGCCAGCACTTCGGCCAGCCGGATTTTTTTACGTTCGCGCCGTGCCGCCAGCACTGGAGCAATGGGCGCACGAAAATACCACGGGTTGATTTCATCCAGCGTGAGAGCGCCATCCAGCGCAGCGTGCAACGCTTCGGCATCATCTCGCCCACCCGAGCAGAGCGGCTTCAGTGCGCCGACGTTGATGCCACGCTCACGCAAAAATTGCGTCAGCAGCGCTGTCAAAACGGTTTTACCTGCGCCCGTATCGGTGCCGGTGATGAACCAGATTTTTCTCATTAGGAACGCAACTTACCGCAGCAACATCCGCTCGGCGAGACTGCCGTGGCGGCCCAGATATTGGGCGGCGACATCAAACCCCGGATCGCGCATATCCGGCAAATGTTGCCAGCCGACGTAGGTGACAATGCTTTCGTAGGAGTAATTATTGGTGCTGAATAGAAGATTTTTGACCGGACGCACCACGGGACAGATCGCTCCAACCAAGAGTGTGGCTACCAGCAACAGAAATATTGGACGTTTTAGAGAGAATTTCTCACTCTGCAAAACTCGGTCCACCGCCAGCGCAAAAAAGAGCAACGCCGCCGAACTGGCTTGCAAACGCAGGTCGCTAGCAAAACCGATTTTGAACAGTGGTAGCAACACGAGAATCACCGTGGCGACCAGCAGCAACGGACGCCATTCGCCGAGAATTTTTCCCTTTCGCTCGATCAACCACAAAAAGAGTAATGGCGTTAGATGTAGCACCAAGAATAGTCCGTAGCGAACCACCCAGCCCAAACCTTCAGAAAATTTGCCGATAAATCCTTGGTCTGGCAAAACGGCATGCCCCTGAAAATAAATCCCCATAACCATCAACACAACACACCCACCCAGCAGGTTGATGGGCTCAAAGTAATTTTGCCAGCACACCCGCACCAATGCGGCCAACGGCACGAGTAATAGCCCCAAGCACGTCAGCGGACTCCACAGCAAACACAACGACCAGACAAACATGACGCCGCGCGGTTGTCGGTGCGCCCAAAGCATTTCATACAGCACCGCCGCACCCAGCCAGCCAACGAGCGCATGTTGCGGCTGATAGTTGAAACGCGTGAAGCTATCGCTGTAATCAAAATACAAGCCGTCCTTCATCAGGATTCCGCCCAATTCATCTACCGGATACAAACCGGGGATTCCGTGATTCTTAAAAAAGGTCCACGCCACGCCCGTCGCCGCACACAGGATGATCACGGCCAAAGTTTTAACCGGGGCCGCCGTCAATATCGCGGCCCAATAGAACACCAGTGCCACGCCGAGAAAGGTCCACAGAAAAGTCAGCGGTGCCACGGCGGATTCGCCGAAACATTGGCCACCCAACGTCGGGACGAGGTAGTAGCCCATGGCGTAGCAGAGATAACTTTGTCCACCTTCAAGCGAATATTTCACCGGCCAACTCATCGTCGCCAGATCGTGAAACAGCAGATTGTGTTTGAAGTAATCGTTGCTTTGAGGAAAGACACCACCCACTCCGGTAACCAACGTCCACAAGCACGCCGCCGCCAAAACTGCGCCAAACATTTTCGAAGACAACCTACGCCGCGGCGACTCTAACTTCGTGCTCCAAGCCAACCAAACCACGGCACCCAAGACTACGAGCGCAGCGGGCAGGCCAATGATGGGACGCACCCAACTCGCTAGAAAGATGACGTTGGGAAGGGCGAGATAGGCAACCGCCAGCAGCAGAAATAAATCCCGTGGCGGGCGAGCAGCAGCATTTTGCACGGGGAAAATTTGCCGTTCGGAGCGCGCCACCGCAATTTGTTTCTGCTACGGACAGAATCAAGCGATCAGACTATCAATTACATTGGCTGGCACGACGCCAGTAAGCCGCTGGTCGAGACCTTGGAAGCGATAGGAAAATCTGAGGTGGTCAAACCCCAGCAACTTCAAGGTGGTCGCATGAAAATCGTGAACGTGCACGGGGTCCTTGATGATGTTGTAGGAAAAATCATCCGTCTCGCCATGCACCACGCCCGGCTTTGCACCGCCTCCCGCCATCCACATGGTGTAGCAGCGCGGATGATGATCGCGACCGTAATTATCTTTGGTGAGCTGGCCTTGCGAATAAATGGTGCGGCCGAATTCGCCACCCCAAACCACGAGCGTGTCTTCCAACATCCCGCGCTGTTTCAAATCTTGAATCAACCCATAGCAAGCCTGATCCACGTCTTTACATTGCGACGGCAAGCGGCCATTCACGTTGGAGTGCGTGTCCCAGTTGTTGTGGTAAATCTGCACGAAACGCACGCCGCGTTCCACGAGCCGGCGCGCTAGGAGCGCCGTATTTGCAAAGGTGCCGGGCTGCTTTGCTTCGTCGCCGTAGAGTGCGTAAGTCGCAGCCGTTTCGCCGGAAACATCCGCCAACTCGGGCACGCTTGACTGCATCCGAAACGCCAGTTCATATTGCTGCAAGCGGGTGTGCGTCTCGGGATCACCCAGAGTGCGAAAATTTATTTCGTTCAAAGCCTTCAATCCATCAAGCGTCTTGCGCCGGACTTTTTCGTCCACGCCCGCTGGATTATTAATGAACAGAATCGGGTCGCCCGCCGTGCGTAGTGAAACCCCGGCGTGTTCGCCCGGCAAATATCCCGCCGACCATAGGCGGGCGCCGATGGCCTGCAATTGCTCGGTGTTCGAGGATTTGGCGACCAACACGACGAAGGTTGGCAAATTTTCATTCATCGTCCCGAGCCCGTAAGAAACCCATGAACCAAGACACGGTTTGCCGGTGATTTGATTCCCGGTTTGCATGAATGTGATCGCGGGCTCATGATTGATCGCGTCGGTATTCATCGAGCGAATGAAGCACAAATCATCCACCATTTTCGCCGTCCAAGGCAGGAGCTCGCTCACCCACATGCCATTCTTGCCGTATTGCGCAAATTTGTATTTCGACGGCGCGATGGGTAGACGCTTCTGATTGCTCGTCATCGTCGTGATACGCTGCCCCATGCGGATGGAGTCGGGCAAATCCTTGTCGAACATCTCACCGAGCTTCGGCTTGTAATCGAACAAATCCATCTGCGACGGCCCGCCGACCATGTGCAGATAAATCACGCGCTTCGCCTTCGGCGGGAAATGTGGCCCGATGGCCGCGAGCATTTTCTTGGCGTCGCCCGCCGCCGCCGTTTTTTTGTCATCCGCAAACAGTAGATTCGGCGCGAGCGAAGCCAACGCAGCGGTGCCCAGCAAGCTGGCGCCACGTTTAAAAAACTGGCGGCGGGTCTCGTAGCGGACGTAATCCTGCAGGAGTGGATGCGGCTTAAATTCAGAGGGTAAACTCATAGGTCACTTGTTCAGCGTTTCGTCGAGGTTCATCAATTCGTTCGCCACCATTGTGTAAGCCGCGAGCGTGGGCACATCCAGTTTTGGGTCCGGCTTGGAGTCACCAACTGCCAGTAGTTTCTCCGCTTCCTTCGGTGCCTGTTGGTAGTGCGCCAACAAATCACTAGCATTCGCCGCGATAATTTTTTTCTCCTTCGCCGTTAACCGCCGCGCCAATAATCGCTCCGCCATAAAATCTAGTCGGTCAGTTTGGCTTTGGAGACTCGCTTGCGCCAATTGCCGACCCGCTTCGACGAATTGCGGATCATTCAGCACCACGAGCGCTTGCAAAGGCGTGTCCGTGCGATCTCGACGCACCGTGCACGTTTCACGCGAGGGAGCATTAAAAATCTCCATCGAAGCCGGCGCGGCCTGCCGTTTCCAAAACGTATAGAGGCTCCGGCGATAAAGACTCTCGCCCATATCCTGCTTATAATTCCGCGTGTCACCGCCGGGCATACCCACCACATCCCAGATTCCGGAAGGTTGGTAAGGGCGCACACTCGGGCCGCCGATTTTTTCGACTAGCAAACCGCTCGCCGCCAGGGCGCAATCGCGAATCATCTCGGCGTCCATGCGGAAACGCGGGCCGCGCGCGAGCAAGCGGTTCTCGGGATCCTTTTCAATTTTTTCTGGCGAGGTCACTGCCGATTGCCGATACGCGGTGGACATGACCATCAATTTGAAGATCCGTTTCACATCCCAATGATGCTCGCGAAAATCCACCGCCAGCCAATCCAACAATTGCTGGTGCGACGGTTGTTCGCCCGCGACCCCAAAGTCACCCGCCGTCTTCACGATGCCCGTGCCAAACAGTTCCTGCCAGTAACGATTCACTGTCACCCGCGCCGTGAGCGTATTTTCCGGCCGCAACAACCATTGCGCAAAACCGAGCCGATTATGCGGCGCATCCGCCGCCAACGGTGGCAACGCGCTCGGGGTGTTGGGCGTCACACGCTCACGGCGTTGATCGTAAGCACCCCGGAATAGCACATAGGCTTCAGGTGCATTCGTGCGTTCATTCATCACATACGCCACCGTGCTGCGTAGCCGAATATCAGCCTCCTCTTTTTTCAAGCCATCGCGCGCCGCGATCAAGCCACGATAAACCGCGTCAGCTTTTTCGAGCCAAAGCAAAAATAATTCGTCCCGCTCGCCCGGCGTGGGTTGCGGCTGAAGCGCCAGCCATTGCAAGCGCGGCAAGTTCATCAGCTCGGCGATTTCGCCAGGCTTGAGTTCGCGAGCGAAAATGTTCACCGCCTGCAACCCGGCATTGGTTACCGCCGAACCAGTATCGCGTTGACCTAATTTGAAGGGCGCGGGGGTGCGAATGGAGTCTTTAAGCGTATCGTTTGGCACTTCCTTTTCCTGTAACTCGCCGTTCACATAAATCTTCAATCCTTTGGCTTTCGAGGAACCATTGTAAGTCACACAAACGTGGTTCCAGCGGTTTTTAGGCAGTTCCTTCCGGCCGGAGATCTTGAGCGCATTCTGGGGCCATTCATGGATGAGATGCACGGCGGGTTTGCCGCCTTCCAAAAAAAAGTCCCAACCACGATACTGGCTGGCTTGATCCGCCATCCGGGCAAATAGCGCCCCGTCTTTATCCTCACTGACCCGCACCCAAGCCGCGTAGCTGAAAGCGTTCGTCCGCTCAAAATCGCCTGCATCGGCGAACAGCGGCGCGGTGGTGCCGCTGCTGGTATAAGCTTTTTCTGCAATCGCACCGGCTTGCCAATTCGTGTTCGCCCCCAGCGCAACCACCTGATTACTGCCCGCCAACGTAAAATTAATTTCAGCGCCCGTGCCTTCATCGAGCGGGGCGGTAAAAACCAATTTTTCCGTCGTGGGCTGGCGGGAAATGCCCGCGCGATACGGCTGGACCAACCAGTTCGTGAAATCGCCATGCGCGGCCGCTTTGCGAGCCAAAACATTTTTTTCGGCCGCCGGAATTTCATCTGCAAGCTTGTGCCAACGCCCATCATCTTCCGGCTTGGGAATCATCAGGACCGGCGGCGTGGCTTTGATATTACCGTCCAGTGCTTTCTGCGTGGTGTTATTGAAAAAAGCGGACAAGGCATAAAAATCTTTCTGCGAAATCGGGTCATATTTGTGGTCATGGCATACGGCACAGCCAACCGTCAAACCCAGCCACGTTTGCGCCGTCGTCTCGGTGCGATCCCGAGCGTAGGAGACCAACACTTCTTCATCAATCGAACCGCCTTCATTGCTCGTGGTGTTACAGCGGTTGAAGCCGCTGCCGATCTGTTGGTCACGCGTGGCGTTAGGCAACAAATCTCCCGCGAGATTTTCGAGGGTGAACTGATCGAAGGGCATATTGGCGTTGAAAGCCTTGATCACCCATTCACGATACGTCCACATCTCACGATAATTATCGAAGTGGATTCCGTGGGTATCCCCATAACGCGCCGCGTCGAGCCAGTAACGGGCGCGGTGCTCTCCCCACGCCGGCGAGGCCAGCAACCGATCCACCAATTTTTCGTAAGCCTCGGGCGACGAATCCGCCACGAACGCCGCCACCGCTTCCGGCTTGGGCGGCAGACCCGTTAAATCCAAGGAGACTCGGCGGATCAAGGTGCGCTTATCCGCCACGGGATTGGGCTTCAATTTTTCCTGCTCCAAGCGGGCGAGAATAAAATTATCAATCGGGTTCGCCACCCACTTGGGATTTTTCACTGAAGGCAACGGCGCTTTCACCGGCGGAATGAACGACCAATGCGGCTCGTATTTTGCCCCGGCCGCGATCCATTTTTTCAACAGGCCTTGCTGCGCCGGCTGCAGCACTTTATTGATTTTTGCGGGCGGCATCTGGTCATCGTCCGTCGCAAGAATGCGCCGCACCAGTTCACTCTGCTCAGGGTGACTAGGGACAATCGCCGTGACCCCGCTCTCCAGTCGGTTCGTCGCGCCTTCAACTGTATCCAGCCGCAATCCCGCTTTCCGCGCCGCCGAATCCGTGCCGTGGCAGGCGAAACAATTTTCGGAAAGAATGGGGCGGATGTCCCGATTATAGCTGATGGCATTTCCCAGCGGCTGACCGAAAGCAGCCAGCACCGGAATCAATAAAATAGCGACGGCTATTTTGGGTGCGCTGCGCTTTAAGCTCGCTTGCATAGATAAATCGCAGTCTGACGCACAGAAATAATTTCGCCATCACTCATTCGGGATATTCGCCATTTTGGTTTAGCCATTATTTTGCTGGGTTATTTAGTTTATCACGAGACGGACAGGCAAGCCATTTGGTTTCACCGTTAACCAATTTAGTTGAAAAAATATTCGGGCTGGAAAAGCTGATGCCAAACCCCAAGAAAACCTGTAGCGTCAGTTTTCCCAATGCTGTAATGCGCGTTACGCCGTGAAACCAACCGGGCGGCGGCAACTTGGGAGCGCCATCGGCTTTACCGTCTCTGAAAAAAATTGGCAATTTCTTGCAGAAAAACCAACCTTGGGCAGCATTCCGTGCTAGTTTAAGCGCGTGAATTATCCATTCACTTTGACTGTAAGTTTTCGTCGTCCAGAGCGACTTACCTCAGTGGCAATGAAAAGAAATTATCGACGGTCGCCACGAACGAAACTTAACCCAGCCTAAAAATATGCACTCAATAAAAATTGCCGGCATCGCCGCCGCAGTGATAGTAGTGGCAGGCCTCATCGCCTTGAGCCGCCAAAGTAATGCGCAACCGACCAACCTTGTCACCTACCAACCTGAAACCATGAAAGATTTTAAGAAACCTGAGACCACTGAGTTGAAGAAAAAGCTCTCCGCCGAACAATTCGCCGTCACCCAATCGTGTGGCACGGAACCGCCGTTTCGCAACGCTTACTGGGACAATCACGCGCCCGGAATTTATGTGGATGTCGTCTCCGGAGAACCGCTGTTCAGCTCGCTCGATAAGTTTGATTCTGGCACCGGCTGGCCGAGTTTTTCGCAACCGGTTAAGAACACTGAAATTGTTGAAAAGACTGATTCCACCTTGGGCCTGCCCCGCACCGAAGTGCGTTCCAAAATGGCCGACTCGCATCTCGGCCATGTGTTCAACGACGGCCCCGGCGAAAAGGGTTTGCGCTATTGCATCAACTCTGCCGCGCTGAAATTCATTCCCGTCACCGAAATGGAAACGGCGGGTTACGCCCAATACCTCGCGCCCTTCGTAGCGGCGGGTGTGATCAAAGCCTCCAAACCGGAAACCGCCATTCTCGCGGGGGGCTGCTTCTGGGGCATGGAGGAAATTCTCCGCCAGATTCCTGGCGTCACTAAAACCACCGTGGGTTATACCGGCGGCACGCTGCCCGATCCAGCTTACGAACTGGTCTGCACCGGCACCACCGGCCACGCGGAGTCCATTGAAGTGGTGTTCGATTCCTCGCGGCTCACTTACGAAAAGCTGCTGGACTACTTTTTCCGCATGCACGATCCCACGACGTTGAATCGTCAGCACAACGACGTTGGCACGCAATATCGGTCGGCGATTTTCTACACCAGCGACGAGCAAAAACAAACTGCCGAACGCGTGAAAGCGCAGTGGGACAAGTCTGGTAAATTCAGCCGCCCCATCACGACCGAGATCACGAAAGCCTCAAAGTTTTATTCGGCGGAAGACTATCACCAGAAATATCTCATCAAACATCCGGGCGGTTACACCTGCCACGTTTTGCGCGACTGAAATAATTGTCACCAAGGTCAGCTCGCTTGCGCTGGGAACTTTAATCGAAGAATTAATTTCCCAGGCAGGGAAAGAAATTATGAACTTTGAGAGGTGGCGGAAGGGGTGGGATTCGAACCCACGATAGAGTTACCCCTACTCCTGATTTCGAGTCAGGTGCCTTTAACCACTCAGCCACCCTTCCAACCGTTGATTTTATTATGGTTTTGGTGGTTTTTGCCAAAGCCAATTTGACTTTTGTAGCCTGCTTTTGTAGCCTGTATTCATGCAAACGAAACAAGACGGTCAAAAAACGTGGCAAAAGTCATCGGTAGCGAACTTATACTACTACGCCCCGACGGGAACATACTACGCTCGCCCCCGCATCAAAGGCAAGGTTAAGGTGAAATGCCTAAGAACAGACAAGCTGAGCGTCGCAAAACAGCGTTTAGGCGATTTCCTACGCGAAGAGCATCGCAAGGCGGAGTCAATGGATAGCAAGGCGGCTGGAAAATTGACATTCGGCGAAGCAGCAGAAACTTTTAAATCCCGCCTAGCGGCTTCCAAAGACCTGAAACCCCGTTCAAAAAGCTACCGCTTAGAGCGCCTAAAAGCTTTGACCAAATCTTGGCCTAATCTCGAAACGACAGACATAGGCAAAATCCGCAAACATGACTGCCAAGAATGGGCGAAAATATTTGGCAAAGATTCCAGCCCAACAGCGTTTAACAATACAGTTGGCACGCTGCAACTGATTCTGGCGATTGGGATTGAGTTTGGCGCTTGTTATGACAATCCCGCCAAGTCCATTGGCAAGCACCGCGTTCGCGCAAAACAGCTTGAACTGCCAAGCCAAGCAGAATTTCAAGCACTTCTCACTTATGTTGAGTCAGTCCGCGTGGGGCGAACTAAAAGCTGCGCCAATCTAATGCGCTTTTTGGCATACGGTGGATTCCGCAAAGGCGAAGCGAAACAAATAAGCTGGGCAGATTGTGATTTTGAAAAGGGGAAAATTCGCGTGAAAGGCGACCCCGAAACCGGCACAAAAAACTGGGAAGTCCGTTACGTGCCAATGATTCCCGAAATGAAGATTTTACTAGAAAAGCTTCGCAGCGAACGCCCCGAGGCCAAGCCTAGTGATGCCGTTATGCTGGTTTCAGAATGTCAGGGCGCCATAAACACGGCCTGTAAAAACCTGAATGTAACGCGCTTTACACACCACGACCTCAGGCACCTTTTCGCTACGCGCTGCATCGAAACTGGCGTAGATATTCCGACGGTAGCCAAATGGCTTGGCCACAAAGACGGCGGGGCATTAGCGATGAAAGTATATGGTCACCTGCGCGAAGAGCATTCTTCCGGCATGGCCAAGCTTGTGAGTTTTGCAGTTGCGGCACCTGCTGAAACCGCCCCCGCACCAAAAAATGAACCAACGGAGCAAACCACTCACTGAGCGAACGCATACGTAGAAAACTTTTCAATAAAAGTATCCACGTCTTTTCGTGGAATTAATACACGGCCAAACACTTTACATTTTCGCAAATGCCCCCTTTCGATTTGCCGCCTCACAGATTTTACGCTCATACGCAATCTGATAGCAGCCTCTTCAATGAAATACGCGTCCACAGAATTTGCTACGGTTTTAGTTGGGGTGATGTGTGTAATTTCCATAATCCCACCGTAATGAATCGTTAAAATTCGTCAAGTAATTACTATTTCTAACTAATTTATTTATAGATACTTAGAAAAAACTAATTAGTTTTATTTTTTGAAGCGTCTCGGCAATAATAAACCCCGAATTGACGATTAAATTAAATAAAAGTTTTGCTGCGTTAAGCAAATAGGGTAGGCACCAATTTTTGAAAATTTTGCCTAGCAGTGAAGTTTCCCGCCGCCGCGAAGGTCTTAAAATTTATCTCCGGCAAAAAAAATGCCGTAATTCAGAAATTACTTTTTCAATTTCCCAACTGGATATAACCTAGTCCAGAAGATTTTAGGTTGGAATCAAATTGGAAATGACGAAGCAAACCGTCAAATCTTTGAACATCTCAAAATCGATAACTCTAAGCTAAAAAGCTTCACCGAGGCGCTGTCAAAAAGCGGCAAAAAATCGGTGGATTCCTTTTTGGAGCATCGCCCGGAATATTTGGACGTTGGCAAGGCATTGATTGCTGCAGAGCTGATTGTTTGCGAGAGGGAAACCGCTTTGTTTCGGCGCGATGGCAAAAGTTGGTATGAATATTTGTTTAACGAATTGAGCACTAATTTTTGTGATTTTGAAAAAAATCAGCTCAGTATTCTTACGTTTAATTATGACCGGTCACTTGAGCACTATTTACTGACGTCGCTCCAAAATTCATATGATAAATCTATTGAAGAATGCGCTGAAAAACTCAGTAAAATCCCAATAATTCATTTACATGGTGATTTAGGTGCTCTGCCTGCGCTAGAACGTCATCAATCAAGACCATACTGTAAACGGCGGTTGAAAAGTGCGGCGGGTGGCGCTCGAAAAGTGCCTCACCTTCAGAGCAAAGGGAACTGGATTTTCAGGTCT
>CAIWFB010000321.1 GCA_903911825.1 uncultured Verrucomicrobia subdivision 3 bacterium | reverse complement strand
TCATGATCCAGCCGCACGGCTTCAACACCTTCAGCGAAGGTTTGCAGGCCATCACGGAAGTCTTTCACGCTTTGAAATCTGTGTTGAAGAAAAAAGGTCTCTCCACCGCCGTCGGTGACGAAGGCGGTTTCGCGCCGAAACTCGAAAGCACCGAGGCGGCCATCGAGGCGATTCTGCAAGCGGTTAAAGATGCGGGCTACAAAGCGGGCAAACAGATCAATCTCGCGCTCGACGTCGCCGCGTCCGAATTCTACACCGGCAACGAAACCTATACCTTTAAGAAGAGCCACGGCCGCAAATTGACCGGCGACGAAATGGTCAGCTTCTACGCCGAACTCTGCGCCAAATATCCGATCGTTTCCATCGAAGACGGCTGCGCCGAAGGCGACTGGGTGACCTGGAAAAAATTGACCGACAAACTCGGCGACAAAGTCCAGCTCGTCGGCGACGATCTATTCGTCACCAATGTGAAGTTCCTCCAAAAAGGCATTGATACCGGCACCGCCAATTCGATTCTCGTCAAAGTGAACCAGATCGGTTCGCTTACCGAAACGCTCGACGCCGTGTCCCTCGCGCAGAACAGCGGCTACACCGCCGTCCTCTCGCATCGCTCTGGCGAAACCGAAGACGCGACCATCGCCGACATCGCTGTCGCCACCAACTGCGGCCAGATCAAGACCGGCTCTCTCAGCCGCTCCGATCGTTTGGCGAAATACAATCAACTGCTCCGCATCGAACAGTTGCTCGGCAAGAACGCCGTGTATGCTGGTTTGACCGCGCTGAAGAAGAGCAAGTAAGCAACGTCTAAAATTCAAAACCCGGGAGCCGCAAGGCTTCCGGGTTTTTTATTGGTGAGCCGCGCCGGGCAGTTTCATTTGGGCTTCGGTGCTTTTTTTCGCGCCTTGGCGGTATTACTGAACGCTTTCTCGATGCGGGCGATGTATTCTTTTACCGACACGCGGGCGATGATTTGCCCGATCACCTCCAGCGGCACATCGTCGAGTTTCTTGAACCGCACGCAGGCTTTGCCCATGTCGAGTTTTTTGCCGGTAGCTTGCCAAGCCTTACGAAACCATTGCTCGGCGACCGGGTCGCCATAGACGGTCATCAAATACAGTGACATGTGGTTTTTCTGCGAGGCCAGGTTGGCGAAGGGCAGCGGCAACTTGGGATCGCAATGGTAACCGGCGGGAAAAAGACTGTGCGGCACGACGTAGCCAATCATGCCGTAGCCCATACATTCGACGAAACCTTTGGGCAGGTGGGCGAGAATGACTTGGCGCACGGCGCTGATTGCCGCGCGGCGATCAGCGGGTAAGGTCTTTAGGTATTCCTCGACTGTCGTGGCGTCGCTTTTCATAAATTTAATCCTCGGCCAAACCTGAACCTTAGCCCATGCCGCGTCAAGTCTGGCGGCGGCGTAACCCGCTGGTTGGTTGCCCGCACTCATCAGGTATTCACCCCATTGTTGATCCCGGACCGGTGAGGTATTTTATAAGCCGAAATACAAACTATGAAAAAAACCCTCCTACTCTCAGCCCTAATTATTGGCTCGGCCAGCCTGCACGCGGAAGAATTCTTCCAAGCCTCGCTCACGCCGGACATTGCCATCCATTCCAAAAACACCCAGATCAACGGCCTTGCCTTGAGCATCTGGGGCGAGAACCCGCAGCATGCCCTCGCGCTTGGTTTGGTCAACGGCAGCAGCGGCAACAGCAGCGGCTTGAGCTGGGGCTTGGTGAACTACGCCGACTCCTACACCGGCGTCGCGTGGAGTTTCATCAACGTCAGCCGCACCAGCTTCATCGGTTGGCAGGACGGCGCGTTGAATGTCTCGCAAGGTTATTTCATGGGCTTGCAATCCGGCTGGGTCAACGTTGCGCAGGAATTTCACGGCCTCCAACTCGGCTTCGTGAACTACTCGGAAAATCTCCGGGGCGTGCAGATCGGCTTCGTGAATGTGGCGATGAATAACCCGTGGTTCACCCAGTTCCCGGATAAACTCGCCACCGGTTTCCCCTTCGTGAATTGGTCGTTCTAAACCTCGACTAACAAAATAACCCCGGAAGCTTCGCGGCTTCCGGGGTTTGATTTTGAAAACGGCGTCAGTGGCCGGCGATGGACAGAAACGCTTGGATGAAAAACACCAAGCCCGTCACGCCCAAGCCTAAACTCAAATACCAGAAGCGCGGACGTTTCGTGAGCACCGCGATCGCGCCGATGGAAATCGCAATCTGAAACAGCGTCACGCTCTTCGCGAAGATCTGGTGCGTCTTGAGTTCGTGCGTCGCTTCCTTTTCTTTTTCCTCCGCCTCCGACTGAATCTTTTCCTTGTCCGATTTGTATTCTTCCAACTTCTTTTTGTCCGCCGGTTGGTCGGGTTTGCCCAGCGCCTCCAAGATTTCCAACTTCGACTTCAACTGCGATTCCTTGATGCTCTTCGATTGGAAATAGCTCCATTTATTCGCCGCCTCGATCTGGCAAATCATCGCCTCGTTCGCGTGGTGACCGGCTTGCAGCGACCCCACGGCCGCCAGCGCCGCCAGCAACGCCGAGCTCAACGCCACGCCCAAAATCCAGCGTTCAGCACTGTGTTTGGCGTGATGCTCCATGTGTTCGTGTAAATGTTCCGTGGGAACTTCTTGTTCTTCCATAAAAGTTTAGCTCGCCGTAAGTGCGGCGCGTTCGTTTTCGAGCAGACCCGTCTTCTCCAGAAAATAATCGTAGCTCCCCGCATACGGCGTGATCGTGCCCGCATTGACGTGGAGCACCTTCGTCGCGAGATGGCGGATGAAATGCACATCATGCGAGATGAACACCAGCGTGCCTTCGTATTTCTCCAACGCCAACGTCAGCGACTCCACCGTGTGAATGTCCAAGTGCGTCGTCGGTTCGTCCATCAGCAACAAGTTCGGCGGATCCACCAGAAATTTGATGAGGTTCAAGCGGCTCTTCTCGCCCCCGCTCAACACCGCCGTCTTCTTGAAGATGTCATCCTTGCGGAACAGAAAGGAGCCGAGAATTCCTCGCGCTTCGTTCTCCGGCAACTCCGGCGCGGCGGATAACACTTCATCAATCACCGTCTTCTCCGGGTCCAACGTCGCCGCCCGATGCTGGCTGAAGTAACCGATCTTCGCGTTGTGGCCCAAGTCGCGCTTGCCTTTCTGAAACTCCACCACGCCCGCGAGAATCTTCAGCAACGTGGACTTGCCCGCGCCATTGGGGCCGACCAACACCGTGCGTTCGCCGCGTTCGATCGTCAAATCCAGCCCCGCATACACCGCGTGCGTGCCGTAAGCCATGTGAATCCCTTCCAGCGAAATCGCGCGTTGCCCGCCCCGGGGCGGCGGCGGAATGTGAAAGCGAAACGGCTTGCGCGGCGCCAACGGTTTTTCGATGAGCTCCAGCCGCTCGATCTGCTTCAGCTTGCTTTGCGCTTGCGACGCCTTCGACGGCACCGCGCGGAACCGATCCGCGAACTCCTGCAACGCCTTGATCTCCTTCTGCTGATTGTTGTAAGCCGCCAACTGCTGCTCGTAACGCTCCTCCCGCTGCCGCAGAAAGTCCGTGTAGTTGCCCGTGTAGGGACTCAACTTGCGCTCCGAAATCTCATGCACCTGCGTGATCACCTCATCCATGAACACGCGATCATGCGAGATGAGCAGCACCGCTCCCGAGTAATTCTTCAAGTAATTCTGCAACCACAGCAACGACAGCAGATCCAAATGATTCGTCGGCTCATCCAGCAGCAACAAATCCGGCTCCATCACCAGCAACCGCGCCAAGCGCGCGCGCATCACCCAGCCCCCGCTCATCTCATTCGCTTTGCGCGTGATGTCCGCCTCGCGATAGCCGAGGCCGCGCAACATCTTGCGCGCCTTCGTCTCTACCTGCGGATCGTTCAGCTTGTCATGCTTGGCGTGCAACTCCATGTATTCCGCGCTGGAAACATCATTGGCTTTTTCCAACTCATGCAAGCGCTTCTCGATCTGCGGCAATTCATCCACGCGCCCCGTGGCCACATCTAGCACCGTTTCCTCGCCGAGCGCTTCGCCTTCCTGTGGGAGATGGCCCACCATCGTCCATTCATCGCGCTCGATCACGCCGGAATCCGCCTCGCGCTGTTTGAGGATGAGCGAGAACAAGGTGGATTTGCCCGCACCATTGGGGCCGACCAGCGCCACACGGTCGCCGTAATTCACGGCAAACGACGCGTTTTCAAACAGCGTGCGTCCGCCAAAAGTCATCTTTAAGTCGCGAATGATTAACATGGGAAATAGTTCCAACTCGCCGGCGCTGAGAATCGTCTCACCGCCGAATACGAGCGGGCGAAAGTTTAGGCTGCGGCAGGAGTCCGTCAACCGCGCATTTCAAGTGGGGCGGGGAACCGAGGCCCGCGCCGACTGCGCCGCGAGCAAAAGGGCAACGAAAACTAACCACCCAAGCGGGCAAACTGGCGGCTAAACCCGCCGCCCGCTGCTAAAAGTGACCTTTTCCCTACTTTTATGCCAAAACCCCTGATTTTCTGGACTCACCTACGGACAGGCGCAGGGTTCCTATGACCATTTTTGGCGGGCCGACGTAGCGGGAAGGCTGGCCGACGTCCATTTTATCCGCGCCGACGTAGCGCCGAGGGGTGCCGACGTAGATTCTTGACGTGCCGACGACCATTTTTATTATTCCTACAGGTCGTCTTGCTTGGCCGACGGTGTCGGCGGGCCAAAATTCTGCGTCGGCGGCGTTACTTTGTCCGTAGGAAGGGTGGGGATGTCCGTAGGAATCCCGGCCCGCTACGGTGGCACGTGGCGCGTGGGCGTAGGTGGGCGGGGTGTCCCCTCAAGTCGGCTAAAGGAGTAGTGCAACCCTCAAACGAAAGAGTCAATCATGAGTCAAACACTGGAGTTCGTCAAAGACCGCGCCACCAAAACCATTGCCGCTGCCAAAGCGGTGGCGGCGCAGTGGACGTGGCAGGAAAAAACGGTGGCGCAGATGAATGCGGCGGTGGTGGCAATCGTCGGCGATAACACGGTCACGCCGGTGCTGCCGGGGCAGGAGAAAATCACGAGCGCGGCGGAGCAGGAAATGGTGAATGCGCGTTCGGCGTGGGACGCAAAACTGGATACGTTGCATAAGCTGACGATGCAGGGGGTGTCCATGGCCAAGAACCGTTACCGGAATGATCCGATCAAGTTGTCCTTGGTCGCTGATTTGTCGGCGCGGGGCGATAGTCGGGCGGCAATCTTGGAGGAGGCGTTGAATTGGGAGACGGCGTGGAGCAAGGCGGAGCCGGGGTGGAGTCCGCTCGCTACCAACACGCTGGCGGCGTTCAGCCCCTTGCGCCTGCTATGCGCGGAGCCGTTACAGCAGGATTACAAAGATAAGTTGAGCGCGTGGCGCGAGCAGGCGGGGATACTGAACCAGATGGCGCACGCGTTGGAAGATGTCAATGAGGCGTGGTATTCCGACGCGCTGGATGTGTTTCCGGCAGGCACAGCGGAGGGCGATATGATTCGCGGCACCATCCCCACCACCTACACGCCGCCACCGGATAAACCTGCCGTGACCCCGCCCCCACCCACGCCGCATCCGTGAGGGGAACGCGCAGCCAGCCGCGCGGTGATTCGTTCTGCGGTTCATTGTCGCGGGCAATGGGCAGGCAGGAAATAGCAGTTGCCTTCGCCGCGCGGCTGGCTTAAAAGAGTTACTCCGTCTCCCAAAAAAATATGAAAAAATTACTTATCCTCTCCGCGCTCGTCGCCAGCGTCGCTGGTGTGCAAGCGGAAGGCGTCGCGTTCCAAGCGTCCTTGACGCCGGACATCGCCATCCACTCCAAAACCACCGAAATCAACGGCCTCTCCCTCAGTATCTGGGGCGAGAATCCGCAGAACAGCCTCGCGCTCGGGTTCGTCAACGGCAGCACGGGCGTCAGCTCCGGCTTCAGCTGGGCGTTCCTCGTGAACTATGACGACACCTACACGGGTGTCGAATGGGGCATGGTCAACGTCAGCAAAGTCAGCTTCACCGGCTGGCAATCCGGCTTCGTGAACGTGGCCAAGGAATGCCACGGCCTGCAATGGGGCGCGATCAACTACTCGGAAAACCTCCGGGGCGTGCAGATCGGCTTCATCAACATCGCCCGCAACAATTCCTGGTTCAAAGAATTCCCGGACAAACTCGCGACCGGCTTCCCGATCGTGAACTGGTCGTTCTAAAAATTGCAAAGCAACCTAACCTCACCGGCGACTCGCAAGGGTCGCCGGTTTTTTGTTGGCGAAACAATTGCCTTGCCCGCGCGCCAAGCTGGGGCAAATTTCGCCTGACTTGAAACCACCAGCCACAGTTTGGATCACCGGCGCGAACGGGCTCATCGGGAATTATCTCGTGCAGACCGCGCCGCGCTTCGCGCCGCAGTTCACGGTGCGCGCTTTGACGCGGGCGGACTTCGATCTGCTGGATTTCGCCGCCGTGCGCCAAGCCTTTCAGCGCGAGTCGCCGCAGGCGATCATCCATTGCGCGGCGATCACCGTCGTGGCGGATGCCGAGCAGAATCCCGCGCTCGCGCGCCGCGTGAACGTGGCGACGACGCAGTTGCTCGCGGAACTGGCGGCGGAAATTCCCTTCGTGTTCTTCTCCACCGATTTAGTTTTCGACGGACGAAAGGGAAATTATTCCGAAACCGATGCGGTGAATCCGCTGCACCTTTACGGCGAGACGAAGTTGGCGGCGGAGCAGAGCGTGCTCGCCAACCCACGTCATCTCGTCGTGCGCACTTCGATCAACGGCGGCGTGTCGCGGTCGGGAACGCGTTCGTTCAACGAGCAATTGCGGCGGGCGATGCAGCAAGCGGGGCCGGGGATGACGTTGTTCACGGATGAATTTCGCTGCCCGCTGCCCGCTGCCGAAACCGCGCGGGCCGTTTGGGAATTGCTGGGGAAACAGTGCGCGGGACTTTACCACGTGGCTGGCGCGGAGCGGTTATCGCGCCGGCAAATCGCGCAAGCTTTGCTGCCGCGCTGGCCGGAAATCCAGATGGAAATCCAAGCTGGTTCGGCCAAAGATTTCCCCGGCCCGCCGCGCGCGTTGGACACCTCCTTCGACATCAGCAAGGTGCAGAAAGAATTGTCCGCGCCGCTCCCCGGTCTGAACGAGTGGCTGGCGCGGACAACGGCGGACTTCTAGGGTTGGCTAGAAATTAATTCCAACACGGTGATGGAGCAGGGCGGAAAGGTGCGGGTGAAGTTGGTGCCCAAGCCGTCCACCGTTTCCGTGGCGGGCACGACGTGCTTCGGCGCTTTCAATGAGTTGGTCGCGTCGCGATTCTCGGCTTTCAACACGGTGGCGGTGCCTTGCGCTGCGATGGCTTTGGCGCCGCTGATTTCAATTTTCACGGCCTGCGCTGCGTCCGCGCGATTGACGACTTTGACGATGAGCTTACCGGTTTTGGAATCGCGCAGCGCGGAGTAGAACAAGGATTTTACCTCGTTGGTGCGCGGCGGCTGCGCCACGCCATTGCGCGTGCGTCCGGTTTGAATCCAAGTATAGGTCGGCAGGTTCTGCGCGGATACTGCGAGCACTTCATCGCCTTGAAACGTGCTGAACATTTTCTGCGCGTAATAGGACGGCGAGCCGTAGCTGGTCAGCGCGTCGTAACCGATGAGGTCGGATTTCCACTGCATGGAACGGCCCGCGCCGAGGTCGCTGACGTTCACGAACAGCGGCGCGTAGCAGTGCATGAGCACGATGTCGGCGTTGCGTTCCATGCCGCACATCCACGCCGCATCGCCGAGCGCACCCGCCATGTTCGGCGTGGGCGAGCCGACGCGCGTGGCCCATTCGCCCACGAAAATTTTGGTGGGGTTGCTGCGGTCGCGCTTGTCATAGACGAAGGACTGCGACTCCATTTCTTCTTCGGAGCGATAGTAATGTTCATCCACCAAATCCGGCGTGCGACTGTGAACTTGCTGGTCGCCGGGATGTTCGTAGCCGACGGTGGAAATGATTTTCAGGTGCGGATATTTCGCTTTGATGGCGTCGTAAAATTGCGCGAAGCGTCCGTCATAACTACCGGATTTATCGAACCAATCTTCGTTGCCAATCTCGACGTAGCGGAGCTTGAAGGGCTGCGGATAACCGTCCTTCACGCGTTGCGCGCCCCATTTGGTCGAGGCGTCGCCGGTGACGTATTCAATCTCTTCGAGCGCTTCCTGAACGTAGGGTTCGAGCTTTGGGCCGGGGGCGACGTAATCATGTTTTAAGGTGTAGCCCGCGAAGACCGCGAGCACGGGTTCCATGTTTAAGTCCTGACACCAGCCGAGAAATTCCGGCAGCCCAAAACCATCCGTGGACCAATAACCCCAGCAACTGCGATGGCCGGGACGCGATTCGACGGGACCGATAGTTTCTTTCCAGTTAAACCGTTCGCTAAAGTAATCGCCCTCGACGTAATTGCCGCCGGGGAAGCGGAGAAATTTCGGCTGCGCCTCGGCCAGCAATTGCGAGAGGTCGCGGCGGTTGCCGTTCGCGCGGTTTATGAAAGTTGGCGGCATCAGCGAAATGTTTTGCAACCAGAGCGTGCCGGGCGCAGTCGTCGTTAGCTTGAAGATATTTTCTTTCGAGGCTGGAATCGCTCGTGTTTTCAGAGTGGCGGTAAATTTTTTCCAGTCGCCCGTCACGCCAGAAACTCGAGCACTGGCCAGAACCGTTTTGCCATCCACACTTTCCAAACTCACCGTCACCGAACCGTTAAATCCGGGAGCAGCTTTAGCATAAAACGAAACCGCATAACTCGTCTTCGGTTGCACGGGAATGCCCCAGTAACCGCTGTTCGCGATGCCCGCCGGATTCTGTTTCGTCGCTCCGTTCGCGTCCAGCTTGAGGCTGACGTTGAGGGCGGCATTCAAAGGCGTGTTGGTATCCAGCGAAATCTGAGCAGTGCCCACTGTGCTCCAAAATTTTGGCGCATTGCCGTGAGGAAGTTTCGCGGGATAATTTTTTGCTGGGTCATAATTTTCCGGCTTGATGGGTTCCTGAATGGTATCTGCCTTGAACGCTCGGTTGCGGATGAGTTCGCCGTAAAGCCCGCCTTCGTAGGAGTAATTAATTTCCTCGGTCATCAGCCCGTAAAATGTCGGAGGTAATGGCGCGTTGACTTGCGCGACGTTGATCTGCAAAACCGGCAGCGCGCTGGATTCAGCCGGACAATTGGCCAGCGAGCCCAACATGAAAAGGCCGACGAGCGTGGCGCGCAATAATTCCGGCGCGGATAATTTGAATGGGGTCATGAAAAATTATGGGATTCATTCCGCCCAAAAGTCCACCGCCAAAACTGGCGATGCCCTGCGAAGTTTTTCTTGGTGCCTTCGTGTCTTGGTGGTTAATTCTGTCGCGTGAATCAAACGTATCGTGGTCGCCTCGCGCCTTCGCCCACCGGCTATTTGCACCTGGGGCACGCGCGCACGTTCTGGGCTGCACAGCAACGGGCGCGAGCCGCCGGCGGTGAATTGATTTTGCGGAATGAAGATTTGGATTCCACCCGCTTCAAAATGGAGTTCGTTGACTCCATGCTCGAAGACTTGCGCTGGTTCGGTTTCGAGTGGAGTGAAGGCCCGGATGTCGGCGGAAAATATGCGCCCTACAACCAAAGCGAGCGAATGGATGTTTACCGCGCGGCGCTAGCAAAGCTTCAGTCCGGCAACTTCATTTATCCCTGCACTTGTTCACGCAAAGATATTCAAGCCGCCGTCACCGCCCCGCACGCAGCGGATGATGAATTGATCTACCCCGGAACGTGTCGGGAAAATCGGCAATCGGCAATCGGCAATCGAAAATACAGTTGGCGATTTCGTGTGCCTGATGGCGAAACCGTTTCATTCATGGACGGGAATTGCGGTCCGCAGAATTTTATTGCGGGCAAAGATTTTGGTGATTTCATCGTGTGGCGCGGCGATGGCGTGCCCGCTTACCAGTTGGCTTGCGTCGCTGACGATGCTGCGATGCACATCACCGAAGTGGTGCGCGGGGCGGATTTGCTCGTCAGCACCGTGCGGCAAATCTTGATTTATCGCGCACTAGGCTGGTCGGTGCCGGATTTTTTCCACTGTGAACTGATGCTGGATGCTAAAGGGGAGCGTTTGGCCAAAAGGCATGACTCTTTGAGTTTGCGCCAGTTGCGCGAGCAGGGTGCTACTCCTAAAAAAATCCGTTCGGATTGGTCGGTTGGTAGGTAGGTGTGTCTCCCCAAAATTTGTCGAATTAGTGCTTGTGAAAAAATTCACGATGAGGCATTTTTTGCGGCTCTGACGCCCGACAGAAGGCAAATCCGCAGCTATTAGTGTCGTCAGAAATCAATTTTTGTGGCTCGTTTTAATAAACTCATTTTTGCTTTGACGCTCCTCGCTGTGACTTCGGTTGCTGGTTTGAGGGCGAAAACCGTTGCGGTCCCCGCTGCGGATGGTGTCCAAGTCGCCGCTGTCGAACACACTGCTCCGTTGGTGCCAATGGATGCGCCTGCGTTGTTTCATGTCGGTTCCTTTCCCATCACCAACTCGATTGTGCTCTCTTGGGCTGTGGTATTGTTGATTGTGGTGGTGGTGCAAGTTGGTGCCCGTCGCATGAGCGCTGATAAAGTGCCGACTGGGTTGGGTAATCTTTTCGAAGCATTGGTTGAAGGCTGGGATAGCCTGTCTGGAATGATTCTTGAGCCCAAAGTTTCGCGTTGGGTGTTTCCGTTTGCCGTTACATTTTTCATTTTTGCCTTCATCTCTAATTTTGTCGATTTGATGCCCGGGGTTGGTGCAATTGGTTATGGTTTGCCGGCTCACCCGGGGACAGCTTTTAGTTCCATGCCGTTCGCGGTTGAGCACGTGGAATTGCCTTTTATCCGTCCGCCAACATCTGACGCAAACTTGACTGTGGCGATGGCGTTAATTTTCTTGGTGATGACCTTTGTGTGGGCTCTGCGTTACAATGGTCCCATCGGCCTGATCAAGCATATTTTCGGAGTCAAAGTGGAAACGACCAAGTGGCTTTATCCGTTGGTGGCTCTGATGTTTTTGTTTGTTGGGGCGATGGAAGCGCTCTCGATTGTTTTTGTTCGTCCGCTCGCTCTGGCGGTTCGTCTTTACGGTAACGTCTTCGCGGGTGAAACCCTGTTAACGATGACGATGACAGCAAAACCTTTCATCATGGGTTTATTGCTCTCGCTGCCTTTCTACTTTTTCGAAATTTTTGTCGCGGTAGTGCAAGCGTTCGTTTTTGCGATGTTGACCATCGTATTCGCAGGAACGTTGTGTTCCCATACTGAAGAAGATCACGCGAAACATTAAATTTAACCATTTGCAACCGGGAGACCTTTCGGCGAACGGTTGCGAGAAACTAGAAACCAAAATAATAATAAGCATATGATGCTCGCAGAACTAGCTCCCGTCCTCCAAGGTAACGTCCACGTCGGTCTTGCCTTCGGTGGCGCCGCCATCGGTATCGGTATTGCCGCCGCTGGTGCAACCATGGCCATCGGTCGCAACCCTGGCATGTTCGGTCGCGTTGTCGCCATTATGATTCTCGGTATCGCGCTCGCTGAAGGCGCGGCGATTCTCGCGTTCGTGCTCGGCAAAGCCTAATTTTTTGAGGCTCGTATGAACGGGACACTCGAAATGCTGGGTATCCAGTGGCAGAAGTTGATTGTTCAAACGATCGACTTCTCGGTCGCGCTGGTGGTGCTGTGGATTTTTGTCTACAAGCCAATCTTCAAAATCCTCGACGCGCGCAAGGTGAAGATCGCCGAAGGTCTGGCTAATGCTGACAAGATCAAGTCAGAAGTTGCTAAGACCGAAGCAGATCGCCAAAAAATTCTGGCAGAAGCTGGTGATCTGGCGAACAAGATCATCGCCGATGCTCGTGCGGCAGTCGCCCGCGTGACCGAATTGGAAACGCAAAAAGCCGTGGCTGCCGCCGAGCAGATCGTGTCGAAAGCCCGCGAGGCCGCCGCGCAAGAACGCGCCGCGACGCTCTCGGAATTGAAGCGCGAAGTCGGCCGTTTGGTGGTGCAAACCACGACGACGGTTACCGGCAAAGTTCTCACGGCGGACGACCAAAAACGTCTGGCGGAAGAAACCCAAAAGCAACTCGCTTGATTTGAAGCAGGCATGAAGATTTCCAAACAAGCCCAACGCGACGCCCGTCAATTGTTCCGCACTTCCATGGTGAATGGCGTGCTGGATGAAGGCCGTGTTAGTCACGTGGTGAAGCTGCTGGCGGAAAAGAAGCCGCGTGGCTATGTGGAAATCCTGTCGCGCTTGCATCGCTTGGTGCAGCTAGACGTGGCCAAACGCACGGCCAAAGTGGAGAACGCCGTGGAAACCTCGCCCGAACAACGCGCGAGCATCAAGGCGAGCTTGGAAAAGCAATACGGCACGCATCTGGATATTTCCTACGCCATCAACCCCAAGTTGCTCGGCGGTTTGCGGATTCAGGTCGGCAGTGATCTTTATGACGGCAGCGTGAAAACGCGTTTGGAAAAATTGGCGCAGAGTTTTTAATTGAATTTCCCCTATGAGTAATTTGTTGCAAGAAATCGAAGCCCAGATCGCCGGTGCAAAAACCGCGACGGCAAAACAGAATGTCGGCACCGTCCGCGAAATCGGCGACGGCGTGGCCAAGATCGAAGGCCTCACCGACACGATGTTGAACGAGATGCTCGACTTCGGCGGCGGCGTGGTCGGCCTCGCGCTGAACCTCGAAGAAACCGAAGTGGGCGCCATCATTCTCGGCGACTACACGAAGATCAAAGAAGGTTCCGAAGTCCGCACCACCGGCAAATTGCTACAGGTTCCCGTCGGCAAAGGCATGTTGGGCCGCGTGGTCAACACCCTCGGCCAGCCGATCGACGGCAAGGGACCGATCAAAGAATCCGCTTTTTATCCCGTTGAAAAAATTGCGCCCGGCATCATCCGCCGCAAACCCGTGAGCCAGCCGGTGCAAACCGGCATCATGGCGATCGACGCGATGGTTCCGATCGGTCGCGGCCAACGCGAACTGATCATCGGTGACCGTGGCACTGGCAAGACCACGATTGGCGTGGATTGTATGATCAATCAGGCGCGCATCAATTTGGCTGCGGAAAAATCCGGCGAAAAAGATTTTCGTCCGATTTACAGCATCTACGTTGCGATCGGCCAAAAGCAGTCCAACATCGCCCGCGTCATCGCGGTGCTCGAAGAAGCTGGTGCTTTGCCTTACACGGTGATTGTTGCGGCCTCCGCTTCTGATTCCGCCACGAACCAATATCTCGCTCCGTTCGCCGGTGCGGCAATTGGTGAATGGTTCATGGATAACGGCATGGACGCGTTGATCATTTTTGATGATTTGTCCAAGCACGCCGTGGCTTATCGCCAGGTTGCGCTCATCTTGAAACGTCCGTCCGGTCGTGAAGCGTATCCCGGTGACGTATTCTATCTCCACAGCCGTTTGCTCGAACGTTCGGCGCGTGTTTCCGAAAAATACGGTAACGGCTCGCTTACTGCGTTGCCGATCATTGAGACGCAAGCGGGCGACGTTTCCGCTTACATTCCGACGAACGTGATTTCGATCACGGACGGCCAAATTTATCTTGAAACCGATTTGTTCTATCAAGGCATCCGCCCCGCAGTTTCCGTCGGTCTCTCCGTGAGCCGCGTCGGTTCTGCCGCGCAGATCAAGGCGACGAAGCAAGTGGCCGGTCGTATCAAAGGTGACTTGGCCCAGTTCCGTGAACTCGCAGCGTTCGCGCAGTTCGGTTCCGATCTTGATGCCAAGACGCAAGCCTTGCTCGAACGCGGCAAGCGCATTGTGGAATTGTTCAAGCAGAACCAATACAACCCGCTGCCCGTCGAAGTGCAGGTGCTGGTGCTCTGGTCCGTGCAGAATAATTTCCTCGACGACGTCGCGGTGGAAAAAGTCAAAGATTTCCAAGGCAAGCTGGTTGATTTCTTCCAGACCCGCAAAGCCGAGGTGCTCGCAAAAATCCGTAATGAAAAAGCCATCAACGACGCCCTCACGGCGGATTTGAAAGCGGCGATCACGGAATTCAAGCAGTCTTACCGCTGATATTTCATGGCCAGCACGCGCGACATACGCCGACGAATCAAGTCGGTCAAGAATACCGCCCAAATCACCAAGGCGATGCAGATGGTGGCGGCGGCGAAGATGCGCAAGGCCCAGCAGGCCGCGCTCGTCGGTCGCCCTTACGCCAAGCTGCTCAACGTGATGATGGCCGAAGCGGCCACGGGCACGGTCGGCTTCGATCATCCACTGATGCAGTCGCGCCCGGTGAACAAACGTGCAGTGGTTGTCGTGGGTTCTGATCGCGGTCTGTGCGGTGGCTTGAATGGAAATCTTTTTCGCGAAGTCGCCAAGCTGGATAAAAACATCACGGTGTTTGTGACGGCCGGTAAAAAAGCTTCGTTGTTCATCGCCCGCACGAAACGAAATCTCGCGGCGGAATTTTCCTACAAAGACACGCCGGAATTTGCGGAGGCGCGCGCGATTTCCAAATTCGTGCAGCAATTGTTTTTGAAGGGCGAAGTGGATGCCGTAGATATTCTCTATCCTCGTTTCATCAATACGTTGACGCAGCAGCCCTCGCTCGTGCCATTCCTGCCGATGGGCAAATTATCCGCCGTCACTGCGGGCTTGAATGCGCCGAAAGAAGATCTGATGTCTCACGACACGGACGAGATTTTCGAGTTTGAGCCGGATGAAGAAACCGTGCTCGGCCAGTTGTTGCCGCACAGTTTGAATTTTCAGATGCACCAGATTTTGCTGGAGACCAAGGCCAGCGAACAAAGCGCACGCATGGTGGCGATGAAGAACGCCACGGACAATGCCAAGCAGATCATCAAAGATCTTACGCTGGAATACAACAAGCTGCGGCAGGCTAACATCACGAAGGAATTGTTGGAGATCACCACCGCACAGATGGCGATCAGTTGAAACTAAATTAGAATTTTAAGCACATGAGCAAAGGCAAAATCGTTCAAATCATCGGCCCCGTTGTGGATGTCGAATTCACCGGAGCGCTCCCCGCGATTTACAACGCGCTGACCCTCGAATATGAGTTGCCGGGTCAGGGCACGACCAAATTGACGCTCGAAGTGCAACAGCACCTCGGCGACGGCTGGGTGCGCGCGGTCGCGATGAGCACCACCGAGGGACTCAAGCGCGGTTACGAAGTCACCGACACCGGCGCGCCGATTTCCATGCCCGTCGGTCAGGGCGTGATGGGTCGCGTGTTCAACGTCACCGGCGAGCCCGTGGACGAACAAGGTCCCGTGAAGGCCGACAAATACAATCCCATTCATCGCGCGGCTCCCGCGCTCGTGGATCAATCCACCAGCCCGCAGGAGTTGACCACCGGCATCAAGGTCATTGATTTGATCTGCCCGTTTCTCAAAGGCGGAAAAGTCGGTGCGTTCGGTGGCGCCGGCGTCGGCAAGACCGTCGTCATCATGGAACTCATCAACAACATCGCCAAATTGCACGGCGGCGTTTCGATGTTCGCGGGCGTCGGTGAACGCACGCGCGAAGGTAACGATCTCTACAACGAAATGATCGAGGCTGACGTCATCAAAGTTAAGAAAGACGCCAAAGGTCATCCGATCAAAGGCGAAAACGGTTTGCCCATCATCGAAGAAGGTTCCAAGATCGGTCTCGTTTACGGCCAGATGAATGAACCTCCGGGCGCGCGTCTCCGCGTGGCTCTCTCCGCGCTCGCCGTGACGGAATATTTCCGTGACGAAAAAAATCAGGACGTGCTCCTGTTCGTCGACAACATTTTCCGTTTCTCGCAGGCCGGTTCTGAAGTATCTGCGCTCCTCGGCCGCACGCCGTCGGCGGTCGGTTACCAGCCGACGCTCGCCGCCGAAATGGGCGACTTGCAAGAACGCATCACTTCGACCAAAAAAGGTTCTATCACGAGCTTCCAAGCTGTGTATGTGCCAGCGGACGATTTGACCGACCCCGCACCCGCCACGACGTTCGCGCATTTGGATGCGACTATCGTGTTGGAACGTTCCATTGCGGAACTTGGTATTTTCCCCGCCGTGGATCCTTTGGCTTCCAGCTCCCGCGCGCTTGCGCCGGAGTTCGTGGGTCAGGAACATTACGACGTCGCTCGCGGCGTGCAGAAAGTGTTGCAGCGCTACAAAGATTTGCAGGACATCATCGCGATCTTGGGCATGGACGAGCTTTCCGCTGACGATAAGACCACTGTTTATCGCGCGCGTAAAATTCAACGTTTCCTAAGCCAGCCATTCACCGTCGCGCAGATTTTCACCGGTCGCGAAGGTAAGCAGGTGCCGGTTGCCGAAACCGTGCGCGCGTTCAAAGAAATTCTCGAAGGCAAACACGACGACGTCGCCGAACAGAACTTCTACATGAAGGGCGGCATTGACGAAATCAAGGAAGCGTAATCCGCTGAATTGATCAACTCACTCGCGCATCAAATTAAATGGCTGCTACGCTCAAACTCGAAATCGTCACCCCGACGGCGACAATTTTCTCAGAAGACGTGGAGATGGTCACACTCACCGGCATTGACGGCGAGATGGGCATCTATCCGCAGCACATGCCGATCATGACGCAGTTGGCAGCGGGCGAAATCATCGCCAAAAAAGGTGCGGAGAATATCTTCCTCGCCGTCGGTGACGGTTTCGTGCAGATCACCGGCTCTGCGGTTTCCGTTTTGACGGATATGGCCGTCAAGTCCGATGACATTGATGAAGCCAAAGCTGAAGAAGCCCGTCAGAAAGCCGAGCAACGCCTCGCTGAAAAGCTGACCGAAGAAGAATCCGCTGTGGTGCAAGCTTCGCTCATGCACGCCTTGACCCAACTCAAGGTCAAGCAACGGCACCGCCGATAAATCTAAATCAAAAAGGCGGCGTGGAATCTTCCACGCCGCCTTTTTTTATTTTTAGATTGTATTAATAGCTGACCAACGAACGCACGGGGAGGTCGTGCAGTTTGGTGCGGCCATTGAGGAACTTTAGTTCGATCACAAAGCCAACTTCCAAGATCTGGCCGCCCAGTTTCTTCACCAAGGAAATGGCGGCGGCGGCGGTTCCGCCGGTGGCGAGCAAGTCATCCACTAGCAACACTTTGGCGCCCGGCTTCAACGCATCGATGTGCATCGCCACGGTGGAGTTACCGTATTCCAGCGCATAATCTTCCTCGATGGTCGTGTAGGGCAACTTCCCTTTTTTGCGCACGGGCACAAAGCCGGCGTGCAGTTTAGTGGCGGCGGCGGCGGCGAAAATAAAGCCGCGTGCATCAATACCGATGACGGCATCCACGTCGCCGGGTTTAAATTTTTGGGTAAGCAGATCAATCGTCCCGGCGAAGAGTCGAGCATCGGCGAGGACAGGCGTGATGTCTTTGAATTGGATGCCAGGCTTTGGAAAATCTGGCACGTTGCGGATGGCCTTCTCAATTTCAGCGGCAGTAACGGAGGGGGGCATGGTTCAATCTTCTTTCGTTTTCGATTTTTCGAGTTTCTCGATCATCTTGCGCAGTTTGCGGAGCGCAAGATTTTGGATCTGGCGGACGCGTTCACGCGTGACACCAAATTTTTCACCGACTTCTTCCAACGTTTTTTCCGCTCCGCCATCGAGGCCAAAGCGGAAGCGGAGAATGGTCGCTTCACGCGCATCGAGATGTTTCACCATCTCTTGCAACATGCCGGTGACGGTTTTGTCTTCGAGTTCGTCGTAAGGATTAGTGGCGCGTTCGTCTTCGACGATTTCCGAATAGCTATTGGAATCATCTTCGCCCACGGGCGCATCGAGCGAGGCGGGGCGGATGGAGGCGGTGCGCATCTGTGAAACGCGCGCGGCGGTGGTGCCGAGTTCAGCAGCCAATTCTTCATCGGTCGGTTCGCGGCCGAAAATTTCCTGCAGCTTCATGGACATGCGCCGCATCTTGGAAATCTTATCCACAAGATGCACGGGCAGGCGGATGGTCTTGGACTGGTTTGCCAGCGCGCGCTTGATGGATTGTTTGATCCACCAGGAGCCGTAGGTGGAGAGTTTGCCGCCTTTAGCTGGGTCGAAGCGTTCGACGGCTTTCATCAAGCCGATATTGCCTTCGCTGATGAGATCGAGCAGCGGCAGGCCGATGCCTTCGTAATCGCGGGCGATTTTCACGACGAGGCGAAGGTTCGCCTTGATCATGTGTTCGCGGGCTTTTTTGTCGCCCTTCTTGATCTTGGCGGCTAAATCAATTTCCTCCTGCGGCGTCAGCAGTTTTACCAAACCGATTTCGCGGAGATAAAGTTTAATGGCGCTATCGCCATCGCTGCGTTCGGCTTCGCGTTGGAGAAACCGGGTGGTGTCGCCTTCGCCCGCTGGCGCTACCGAGGGATCGAGGGGCACGACAATGGGCGCGGGGGCGGGTGGAGGAATGACTTTCGGTGCCGCTACGGCGGAAACTTTTTTCTTCCGTTTCACCGGTTTGACCAGCACCGACTTCCGAGTTGTTTTTTTAGCCGCCATGTGTGTCGCAAGTTAAGCTGGCGACGGGAAGCCGCAAGCAAATTAAAGTCAATTCCGGCTGTCGCGGGCGATAGCCAAATAATAGAGCAGCGTCAAAACCGAGCTGACGAGTGCAGCTACGTAGGTCAAAGCGGCGGCATCCAAAACTTTATTCACGCCCACGCGCTCACCTTCGCGGACGATGCCGAGGCGAAAGAGTTCTTCCTTGGCGCGACGGCTGGCATCGTATTCCACGGGCAGGGTCACCAGTTGAAACAGCGCTACGGCGGAAAATAAAATGATGCCGATCCACAGCAGGTTCGAGAAAAGATGCGGGCTGATCATGCGCATCGAGGCCAGTAAAGACCCCGCCATGATGATGATGAAACTGGCCTTGCTGGCGAAGCTGGTCGTGGGCACGAGCGCCATCCGGAATTGAAACATGCCGTAAGCTTTCTGGTGCTGCAACGCGTGTCCCGCTTCATGTGCGGCCACGCCTACGGCAGCCAAGGAGCGCCCATGAAAATTATTAGACGAGAGAAACAGCGCGCGTTTGGTCGGATCGTAATGGTCGGTCAACTCCCCTTCTACTTCGTTGACCGGCATATTCGTTAGGCCGGCGCGGTCGAGAATTTCCCGCGCTGCTTCCGCCCCGGTCAGTCCGGTTTGCGCTGGGACCTGGGAATATTTTCCGTAGGCCGAACGCAGTTTATATTGCGCCCACAGGCCGAACAGCAAACCCGGCAACATGAAAATCAAATAGGATAACATAAATCAGTAATACAAAGACAACGCATGGGTAAAAACATTCAAACGCCTCGTTCGTTCGAAGCAGAATTAAGCAGAAAATTCGCCTCGGTGCAACTCACTCGCGGACGATGATGGTGAGATCCCAATTCTTCAATTTCACCATGTCCAGCCCGCGCACGGTGAAGCGCAGACCGTTGGTATCCGGCAATTGCGCTAGATCTTTGGTGGGTAGCACCAGGATGCACGGCGGCGGATTGGTCAGGAAATTTGCCGCTAGATCGACTTTGCCGAGCGCGATTGTGTTGGTGGTCACGCTACGGAATTTCCAGACCAAGCTAGGCTCGAAATATCCAAAGCAACCGATGCGTGTCTGCGGTTGCGTGAATGGATTGGCCGCGCGCCAGACATTTTCCGTCAGTAAATAGGGTTTGGCGAAGCTGAAAAAACCAAGCATCAGCGCCAGAATCAAAAGACTCATCGCTGCCAAACGCCGACCGGCCCACGCGAAAATTTTGGGTTCCACCGTCAATTGCCGCGCCAGCCACAGCGCGAGGCAGGGAAAGGCGGGCATCGTGTAGTGCGGCAGTTTCGTGCGCACGCAGGAAAACACGGCGAAGACCAGCAGCGCTTGCACCAGCAGATACCAGCCAAGTTCATCCCGTTGACGTTCCGGCCACCAGCGACGCAGCGCCCCGGGCATTTTGGTGGACCACGGAAAAAAGCTGACGAAGAACGTCAGAAAATAGAGCGGCATGGTAGCAATGAATCCCAGCGCACCACCGCCGCCGTGGCCATTGATCACGCCTGTGCTGCGGTGCAAGACGTGTTCGCCCAACCCGACTTCAACGTATTTTCCGCCCGTTTGCAAAATGGCGGGAATGCCCCAGCACGCCACCAGCGCCAGTGCCAGCGCCAAGCCAACGCAAGTTTCCATGAGCGGCAGTCGGAAAGATTTTTTCAACATTAACTTGCCGAGAATTATTCCGCCCAACGGCAGCCACGCCACAGGGCCTTTCGCCAAAAATCCTAGCGCAAGTGCTAGGTAAAAGATCCACCACCAACGGTGGCGATCGGTTTGTTCGGGGCGAGTCAGTTCCCAGCCGCTCCACACCGCGAGCGTCACGAAGAACACCATCGCCATATCTGCCGTGGCCACGCGGCCGATCACGGCGACGTGTAAGCCAGCGACGAACATCACGCCGGCGAGAAAACCCGTCTTGGCATTCATCCGCTTGCGGCCCCAGCGCACCAGCAGCAGAGCCGTGGCGGTGGTAAACAGCACTGAGGGCACGCGCGCGGCAAAATCATTCACGCCGAAAATCTGGTAGCTCGCGGTTTGGCACCAGTAGATCAGGATCGGTTTATCGAAACGGTAAGCGTCGTTGAAGAACGGCACGATGTAATCGCCGCGTAAAATCATTTCCCGAGAGGCTTCGGAAAAACGCGCTTCATCGCGGTCGGTGATGGGGAGAATCCAGTTGCCGGCCAGCAGCAGGAGGAGGCTCAAAAAGATGATTGAGCGTTGCGGTTTGGCGGCGAGTTTTTCGAACCAGGCTTGCATCGTTACAGAAATCGGAGCGATCAGAAATTCTCGCGGACACTAGCGATTTGAGGTTCGCTTTGCAAGCGCGTCGGAGTAAGGTGACGGCATGACGAAACCATCCGGTTCCAAACGACGCCGTTGGCTCTGGCTGCTGGCCGGAGTCGGGGTGGTGGGGCTGGCGTTTCTGTTGGATAATCGCGTGGCCGCCGCGCTGGTCGAGCCGCGAAATTCTCCGTGGCACGAAGTCGCGTGGTGGTGCTCAAAAATCGGCGAAGGCTGGGTTGTCGGCGCGGCGGGAATTTTTTTCGCCCTTCTGTTTCTGTTGCTGAACCGTCCGCGCCTAGCGGCGCATATATTTTTCATCGCGCTGACTTCCGAACTGACCGGCCTCGCTGCGACAATTCTCCGCACGCTGACTGGTCGAACCCGGCCCAGCAATCACGATGTGCCGCCCGGTTTCTACGGCATCTGGCATGATGGCCATTTCATTTTGGGACAGGCCAAGTTCAGCGCTTTTCCTTCAGGCCACGCCGGTTCGGCGGTGGGTTTGGCGGCGGCGGCCTGGTTGGTCCATCGCGGTTGGGGATCGGTGGCGGCAGTGTATGCGCTGGCGGTGATGTGGTCGCGCATCGCGCTCGAATGCCATCATCTGTCCGACGTGCTGGCGTCTGCGGTGCTGGCGATTCCGCTGGCGATTTTCTTCAAACACGTCCTGCTGACATCGGTGGAATTCCAGTTTGGCAATCTCCACCGGGCGTGGAAGAGGAAGTGAGTTTAATTTAAAGGTCTCGCTTGGTTTGAGCGGTAAATCTGTCTTCCAATAAGAATCAAACCTAAGGCAGCCATAGAAATTCCGGTTGGTTCGGGCACTGGTATCAGCGTTTGAGTTCCGGCGTAAATGCCAGCAGCTTGATATGCCAAGCCGCTATCTAAAAGTTGAATGACACCCTGATTATTCACCAGTTTTGCCCAGCCAAAAACAGGCTCCAAATATGTATAAGGCGGGTTAGGTGGGTATGGTGGCGCAAATTGAATGCCTGTGTAGAGACCCAGATAAAATGGAATACCTGATTGAAAGACGTAACTGGGGTTGACCAACTCGGTAAAACTTCCTGACTGAATTGAATCAAAAGTGAACGCAGCATTTGCAGGGACTAGAAATACTCGCACGCCAATATCAGTTCGTTCCCCTATCGAAAAGGTGTTCGTATAAAGAGTTGGAGGGGTTTTGCCAATCGGGTTAAGCCAGAATAAAGTGTATTGATCGAAGATGGATAGCTTTCCAGTCGGATTATCATTTACCAGGATGCTGTAACCAAAGTTTGAATCGTAGCCGCCATCCATAACCCCGTTCGGCACGATGTAACCTTGCGCGTTTGCTCCAAACCATGTTCCGAACGCTAGAAGTATTGTCGGAAGAATTTTCATGGTGCTGAGCGTAGATTGTATTGCGGTATAAAGATAAGGAATTCACGTTCCAAATAACCGGTCACCCGCGTCGCCTAAGCCTGGGACGATGTAGCCGCGTTGGTTCAATTTCTTATCCACGGCGGCGGTGAAGATGGGAATGCGCGGATGAGCTTTTTGCACGGTGCGGATGCCTTCGGGCGCGGCCACGAGATTCACTACGCGGATGTGTTTGGCACCTTGTTCCAAGAGCAGATCAATCGCCGCCACAGTGCTGCCGCCGGTCGCGAGCATCGGGTCAATGAGGAGGACTTCAAAACGACCAAGATTTTTTGGCAAACTTTTGTGATAGAACATTGCACGCAACGTCGTTTCTTCACGCTTCAATCCGATGAAGCCGACGCGGGCGTGGGGAATGAGTTGCAGAATGGAATCCAACATTCCTAAACCTGCGCGCAGCACCGGCACCAAAGCGACTTCGCGTTCCAACTGAAAGCCGGGGCAAGCCGAGATTGGGGTTTGAACGGAGATTTTTTTAACCGCAAAACTTCGCGTGGCTTCATAGATCATCAACGCGGAAATTTCGCCCAGCAGACGCCGAAATTCCTGCGACTCCGTTTTTTTGTCCCGCAACTGCGCGAGGTTATGCTGGACAAGCGGGTGCGAGATGATGGTGACGTTTGTCATGTCAGTTCACAAAGTTGGGGGCGAGGAAATAAAGATAGCCCGCGTGAAGTTTCGGCAGGTTCACGCCGAGGTCGATCTTCAAGTCTTTGGCTTGCCCGCTCTGGCCGAACATGGAGAGAAAATTCGCGATGTCGTAGCGCTGCTGGTATTCCACGAGATTCGCTTTCTTGATGTGCGTGATTTCTAAGGCGCGTTCCACGGCGTAATCGAAATCACCGAGTTCATCCACGAAACCAAGATTGAACGCCTGCGTGCCGGAAACGACGCGGCCATCGGCGTAGTCTTCCCAATCTTTCGCGAGTGCGCGGCCTTCTTTTTTGTTCAGTTCGTGCGCGGCTTCACGGCCTTCGCGGACGACGCCTTTGAACTTCTGGAACGTCTCATCAATCAACGCCTGCACCATGGCGCGTTCTTCCACGGGAATGTCGTTGGTGCTGCGGTCGGGGCTGAGCATGTCTTTGAATTTGCCACTCTTGTAAGTCATCGGCGCGAGGCCAACTTTATCCATGAGGCCGCGATAATTATAGCCGTGCATGATGACGCCGATGCTGCCGGTCAAGGTGAGTTCGTCCGCCACAATCCAGCGGCACGGCGCGGCGATGTAATATCCGCCGCTTGCCGCGAGACTGCCCATCGAGCAAATAACCGGCTTCCCCTTGCGACCTGGATGACCGTGTTCGGCAGGTTCATCGGCCTGAAAATCATTGATGGCTTTATAGATCTGGTCGGAGGCCATGACTTCGCCGCCGGGCGAATCAATTTTCAAAATCACGGCCTTCACACGGTCGTCATCGGCGGCGCGCATGAGTTGGGCCTTGATGACTTCCACCAAGTTATAACCCGCGCCATCGTCGCCGTGGCTGCTAATGACACCATCCACGGAAATCACGGCGATTTTGTTGTGCTCGTCATTATCCTCCAGCAGGCATTCCTCCAGCTTCGGTCCCACTTCGCGGGCGGTAGAATTTTTGAAGGTATGATTAAAGGAGAATGAGTTCACCGCCATCTGCGTCACGTTCCCCAAAAGGCTGAAGGCTAACACGACAATCAAAATGATGGCGGTGATCATCCAACCGTAACTCTTGCGAGGCTTGGGTGCAGACGGCGGAGCCATCAGCGGCGGGGGAGAAAAGGATGGCGGTGGAGGCGTGAGGTTGCCGCCAGCGGGAGCGGAAAAAGTTGGATTATCCATTGCGCGTTGAAACTAATCCAAAGCGGGCAGGGCGGCAACTAGCATCAATCCAAATTCACTTGGGCGATTTCCAGCGCAGCAACCGGAGCGCATTGCCGATGACAATCAGATCGGACAAACCCATCGCCGCCGCGCAGAAAATGGGACTGATAAAACCCATCGCCGCCAGCGGCACTCCGAGCGCGTTGTAGAAAAAGGCCCAGAACAAATTCTGTTTGATCGTGAGTAACGTCGCCCGCGCCAAGCCGAGCGCTTCAGGCACGGCTTCAATTTCCGATTTCAGCAAAATGATGTCCGCCGCCTCCCGCGCCACATCGCTGGCGCGGCTGACGGCGATTCCGAGGTCGGCTTGCGTGAGAGCTGGAGCGTCATTGATGCCGTCACCTGCGAACGCCACGCGCTCGCCGCGCGCTTGGAGTTTTTTGATGAACTCGGCTTTTTGTTCGGGGCGGACTTCGGCAAACACATTTTCCGGTGCGATACCAACTTGTTTGGCGATGGCGGCAGCCGTCAATGAATTATCCCCCGTGAGCAAAAAGATTTTGAACCTTTGCTGCTGAAGTTGCCGAACGACGTCTGTCGCGTTGGACTTAAGCGCATCACGCACCGCAAACAAAGCCCGCAATTCTTTCTCTAACGCCAATCCAACGATGGTTGCT
The DNA here is from genome assembly GCA_903911825.1 of uncultured Verrucomicrobia subdivision 3 bacterium. Lineage (GTDB taxonomy): Bacteria > Verrucomicrobiota > Verrucomicrobiia > Limisphaerales > UBA11358 > UBA11358. The sequence goes on along the minus strand of CAIWFB010000321.1, from coordinate 9,675 downwards.
CCCAGCTGTGACCATTCGGCGACAAACGGTTCACCGCTGGTCAGGTCAACTCCATTTGCTTTAAGCCAATTCAAAGAACCCATCCGGACGATTTTTGAATCTGCCGTTGTAGCCTCCACACCCGCACCGCGAACTTCCTTCCAATTTGCGACTTCAGTTTTCTCGGTCGAAAGCGTGGCGATGGCTTGGCTGATGGGATGCGTAGAACTGGCTGCGAGGGTTGCGGCCAAAATTTTGGCATCTGAATTTGGGGTCCCGAATATGCTTTCCGCTGCCACCTCTGGTTTGCCGGATGTTACAGTGCCTGTCTTATCAAAAACTACGGCGGTAATTTCACCAGCCTTCTCCAACGCCACGCCATCGCGGATCAAAATTCCTCTTCGTGCTGCGGAGTTAGCAGCGGACATGATGGCCGCGGGTGTGGCTAAACCCATCGCGCAGGGACACGCGATGATTAACACCGCCGCCGCAATGATGAATCCCGCGGCTGCACCCGCCGGCGCATGCGCGTGCCAGAAAAATTGCGCCAGCCAGTCGTGAACGTGATTCGCCGAAGCAGGTGCCAAACCCCACCACAATCCGGCGGCGAGCGCAACGGCCACGATGATGGGCACGAAAACATTGCTGACGCGGTCGCCGAGCCTTTGGATGTCGGCGCGGCTGGTCTGCGCGCGTTGCACAGCAGCGATGATGTGGGCCAGTGCCGTGGCTTCGCCCGTAGCGGTGACGCACATGACGAGGCGACCATTGAGATTGACCGTGCCAGCGAACAGTTTGCTACCGCTTTTTTTATCGGCGGGAATGGATTCGCCGGTGAGCATGGCTTCATCCACGGCGGATTCGCCTTCGATCACTGCGCCGTCCACCGGCACGCGGTCGCCGGGGCGCAGCGCGATGCGGTCGTTTATCTTCAACGCAGCGACAGGAACTTCTGTTTCGATTGCCGCTTGAGAAAAGGAAAGCGTCTTTAGGCTTAATGGTTTTTCGGCGAGCTTTGCTTTTTGGTTTTCTGGTTCCTGAAGTCGGCGGGCGGTCTGTGGTGCCAGATTCAAGAGTGATTTCAATGCGCCGCTCGCTTGCTCGCTCACGCGGGCTTCGATCCAATGGCCAACGCTGATGAGCGAAATGATGGACGCCGCCTCCATGAAATAAACGTGCCCACCCGCGCCGCTCAACAACGCCCAAGTGCTGTAACCAAATGCCGTCGTGGAACCGAGCGCCACGAGCGTGTCCATATTGGACTGGCCCGCTTTGATTTGTCGCCACGCGCCGCGATAGAACTGGGCCCCGCAATAAACCTGCACGATGCCCGCCAGCCCGAACGCGAGCCATTGAAACCATGGCGTCATCGCGAGGTGAAAAATCCATTCACCCAGCATCAAGATGGCCGTGATGGTGAGACCCACGATCAGTGTCCATTGCCAGCGACTCGGCTGGGTCGCTGTGCCGGGCGAAAGTGCTTTGGCGTCGAAGCCTGCTGCGGAAATGGCAGCGATCACGGCAGGAATATTTTCCTCTGCTTGCCAACGGACACTGGCGCGCTCCGTTGCCACGCTGACGCTCACGCTGTGAACGCCGGGGATTTTCTGCGCTGCCTCAGTGACTTTGCGGGCGCAGTTGTTGCACGTCATGCCGCTGACGTGCAATTCTGTTGTGACGGGCGTGGTCATTTCTCTATTTATCAGCTAACCGTCGCGACACATATACGTCGAATCCCTGACTCAACTTACCAGCCGGATGGTTTTCATGCACTGATACCATTCGCGCAGGTTGGGAAGCGATTTGGGAATTTGATAGTGTCCGGAGAAAAGGAAATTTTCCACCATGCCGTAGAGATTGAAATCCACGAACAACGGCACGTCGCCCAACAAAAATTCCGTGTGCACGAGCATCTGTTCGCAGGGCGCGAGTTTTTGCTCCAGTTGCTTGACCAGATCTTTCTGCTGCGCGCGCCATTGATCGAGGCAGCCGCGACCGAATTTGCGTTCTTTGTGGCGGATGAACCCAACTTGATCCGCTTTGGTCACGAATTCTTTAAAGTAAATGTCGTTGAGCTTGAAGCCGAGCGCTTCGACTTCGTGTTCGAAATAGCGGCAGAGAATAGTTTGCTCGCCTTCGCGTTGGGCGGGAAAGAGATCAAGATTCAGTTTCGCATCCAAGTAGCGGGCGAGATCTTGTGTATCGTCGCCGGTTTCGTAGATGACTTTCGCGCCGTCGCGGAGAATCGGCACGGCGTAATATTGCTCATTCGTGAGTTTCCAGATGAGCGAGCGGTCGCTGGTGCTCGGCAGGTTGGTGATTTTGAATTTGGCGCCGGAGAATTCCAGAATACGACGTTGCACGAGGCAAAAGGGGCTCCACGGAAATTGGATGAGTTCAATCATGCCGATGTTCTGCGCGAATAGCGGCACGATGACAAGCGCAAAGCCGCTTTACTCTTTTTCGCGCGGGGGTAGAATCGCCTCATGGCTGGCGAATACGACTCAAGCGAATTTATTGACCCCGATTTAACCGCGCATAAATCTCCTTATGCGGCGGCCTCAGCCAGCAACCAATTCCGCGCCCCGACCCGTGATGATGTGGATCGCAAAGTCGTGGACGCGCAGCAAAAGCTCGCCGAACTTAAGCGGGCGCAGGAAGAATTGGAACGCGAACGCAGCGGCCTCGAAGAATTGCGCCGTCGCCAGACAGAATTTCAGACCGGCCGCACCGAAATTATCCAGCAACTCACCCGCGGCGTCGGCTTGCTCGAAGAAGCGGAATTCACCGCCCGTCGCGATGCGGAAATCATGGTGAAGACGCTCGGCGATTTCCAGAATGCGCTCGCCAAAGTCCAAGCCGTCCGCGACGAAACGTGGACGAAAGAAAATTTTCAGATCGAACTCACTCGCGCCCTGACCGCCATCGAAAACGCGCGCATGGAATGGAATTCCGCCCGCCTCAAACTGCCCGTGCTCGCCGGTGAAAATCGTCCCGTTGCCGCCGCTGAGAAAAATTCTTCGGCTGCTGCCGCTGCGCCGTCGCTGGCGGAATTGAGCTTCGGCCAGTTGTGCAAAATTGGGCTGGCGCTGACGTGGCCGTTGCTGCTCGTCGCGTTGCTCGCGCTCGGTGTATTCATCGCCATTCTCGCGCGGCATTGAGGTATGGCGTTCTCCAAGAAAAAGCCCGACCCGATCACGGACAAGGCGCGCGCCCTCGCTGACGAAATCGCCGCGCTCGAAGCCGAGATCAAGAAACTCGACACGCAACTAGAGCGGAACACCGAGCCCAAATTTCGTTCCACCGCCACCCCTGCGGGCCAAATTGCTCCACGCTACGCCGAGAAAAATCCGCCGCCGTCGAATCAACCCGCCGAACCGGTTTTCGAAGCCATCAATACCACCAAACTCGGTGGCAACGCGCCGACGGAAGTGCCGGAATTATTCAACGAACTCGGCGTTCGTAAATATGATCTTCCCGCGCTGTGGAATCGACTGCGGAATCACTTTCGCGGTCCAACCACCAGTAACCCGCGTCTGGTGAATTACCTCGCTGCGGGCGGTGTGCACGGTTTGCGTCCGTTGCGCTACGAGAAGCGCATCGCCCGCAACCGCTTTCTCTGGCTCGTGATCATCGTCACCGTCGTGCTATTCGGCTTGTTTTATATGTTGATGCCACGGCATTGAATCCTTCAACTGCTTATGAAAATTGAACTCATTGAATTGCCCGTGCCCACAGCGGATGGCGTTTTTGTGGCGCACTACTCAGATAAAGGTCTGGCGGAATTGAATTTTCCCAAGCCGGGTCGCACATCCGCGCGCGCCGTGAACACCAAAGGCCTCGCCACGCAAATCCTGCGCTGGCATCGGGTGACGACGGATGCGTTGCAGAAAGTTCTCGCCGGCCGTGCGCCCAAGGAATTTCCGCCGCTGGATATGACGGGCACGGAATTTCAGAAAAGTGTCTGGGCCGCGCTGCGGAAAATTGCGCTCGGCAAAACCCGCAGCTATGGGGAAATTGCCGCCGCGATTGGCAATCCCAAAGCCGTCCGCGCTGTCGGCGGTGCGTGCGGAGCGAATCCGATTCCCGTTTTAGTTCCCTGCCACCGCGTGCTGGCGGCGAATAAAAAGATTGGCGGGTTCTCGGGTGGGTTGGAGTGGAAGCGAAAACTTTTAAGCGTGGAATGTGAATAAGTTTTCTCATAAATCTGTTTTGTTCACGCTGCTGGTCGCACCATTGGTTTGCTTCTCGTTTGGGTGTGCGCCCGATCTTAAATCCGAAATGACGAAGTTGGCGAATGCAGCCAAGCGGCAAATTAATCCAACCAACTTGCAAACTTGGGCGCTGGGAATTCTTCGAACCAACACGGTTAATTCAAAAATATCAGTAAGCCAACTTCCGTCTGATGTTCAAAAACTGATTGGTCGGGGATTCCAAATGGAGCCAAACATGATGGACTCGAACTGCGTTCACCTGGTTTGTTGGCGAACTTACAAAATGTTTGGCTCTTCCGCTTCCGGTTTTTTTGGGATTTGTATCGGCTCATCGTCTTTCCAGCCTGCCAAAGATACTGAGGTTTATACCAATTGGATTCCGGGGGTTAATTTTTGGTATTACCCAGGTGTGATGTAAGTAGCCAGCAGTGTTTTCGTTCGACTACTTTCGCGTGCTTCGCACAAAACTCAACTAGCCGTCAGCCGAATGATGTCTTGCAGCGTGGTCTGCGGTTTAAAATTTACCGTGCGTTCCAGTTTTTCCACCAGCGGTTTGCGGCGGCGCATGTCGTCGAAGCCGGGAGAATACGCTTGGTCGTAGGGAATCAATTCAATCAGAGATTTTGAACCGAGCGTGGCCACGACGAGTTGGGCGAGTTCCAGGATCGAGACTTCTTCCGTGCCGCCGATGTTGAAAATTTCTCCCTTTGCACTTGGGCAATTCTGCAAGCGCACCAAGGCTTCCACCACATCGTGCACCAGACAGAAGCAGCGCGATTGGGCGCCATCGCCGAAAACTTTTAGTGGCGTGCCCAATTTCGCGGCGGCGATGAAGCGCGGCAGCACCATGCCGTAGCGTCCGGTCTGCCGCGGGCCGACGGTGTTGAACAGGCGCACGATGGTGACGGGCAAACCGCGTTCGCGCGCGTAGGCGAGGGCGAGAAATTCATCCGTGAGCTTCGAGCACGCGTAACTCCAGCGTGATTGACCGGGCGGTCCGATGAGCAGATCGTCGTCTTCGCTGAACTCGGGCTTGGCGCTTTTGCCGTAAACTTCCGAAGTGGAGGTGAGCAGCAGTGGCGTGGAGTTTTTCAGCGCGGCGCGTAGCAAGATTTGCGTTTCGTTGAAGCTGGCTTCGAGCACGTGCAGCGCGGATTGCACGACGAGTTCCACGCCGACAGTGGCAGCGAGATGAAAAATATATTCCGCCTGCGCGGCGAGTTCCGGCAATTCAGCGCAGTCAGAAACCTTCGCTTGGATGATGCGGAGTTGCGGATGATTTTTCACAGCCGCGAGATTTTCCAAGCTACCGGTGGAAAGATCATCAATGACGACGACGCTTTTGCCATCGCGCAGCAGGCGTTCCACCAAGTGCGCGCCGATAAAGCCGCAGCCGCCGGTGACGAGAATGGGTCGGGAATTTTTCATTTGAGCGCGTTGGCTAACGCTTCCGCGAGGCGCTGGCGGAAAGCACCGGTTTCAATTTTTTCCGCCTCGCGAGCGTTGGAGAGAAAGCCGCCCTCGATCAACACAGCGGGACAGCGATGCCCATGCAGCACGCCCATGAAACGGGCCCGGCGAATCCCGCGATCTTCTTCGCCATTCGCTTGCAACAACGCGCCGTGCAGCTTGGCGGCGAGTTGGATATTCAATTCGTCGTAATAATTATTTGGAAAAATCTGTGAGTAATAATCCGGATTGCCGCGCGTGAGTGTTGAGGGCATGCCGACGGGCGTGAGGCAATACGTTTCTAGCCCGGACTGCTTGTGGTCGGGCGCGGAGGAATTGAAATGCAGGCTGATAAAAACGTCGGCGCGATGCGAGGCGGCAAAGGCAACGCGATTGGAAAGCGAAACGTCGGTGTCATATGTGCGCGTGAGAAAAACACGCCAGCCGTTCGCTTCCAGCAATGGTTTCAGCCGCCGCGCCCAGTCGAGCGTGAATTCTTTTTCCGGACGCTTGTCGAGCGTGCTGATCGTTCCACCCGCGACGCCGCCGTGGCCGGGATCAATCACGATGATGCGATTAGTGCTGCTGAACGTGAGTGGTTCATCCAACAGCAGCGGCTCCAGATTTTTGCGCAAGTCAAGGCCGTGAATGAAGACTTGGTCATCAATAATTTCCGGGGCAAAACCGAGATGCAATTCCAGTCCGCGCCAAATCGCCTCGCGACTTCCAATGGTCAGAATCATTGTGCCACGCGGGGAAGTGATGGAATAATTCACGGTGGGGCCATTCGCGGCGCGGCGCGGCGCGGCAAATTTATTTTCCGCTGCCCAACGGTTGAGCGAGGTCCACGTCAGAATCGGCGGACGTTTGACGGGTTTCACGACGACGGGCGGATTGGTGCGAATAGCAACGGGCGGCGGATTTGTTTTGACGGCGGGCAAAACTGTGGGGATCGGTTGGTAAATCGGCAGGTTGGTCGTCACCTGATTCGCTGACCAATCGGGGGGAAAACTACCATTGCCATCATTGGACGGCGTGGCGCAACCCGCTCCGAAGAGCAGGGCGGCGGCGAAAATGATTCCGAAATACTTGAACACGCGCCAATTGTGCGGAAGGCAAAAGCGGACTCAAGCTGTTTCCGAATTTATGATATGCGATTAGCGATTGACGCGTCTAACACCGGTTGCTGCACCAATCGAATATCGTAAAACGCAATTTTTATATTGGAGCCGTGGTTGTGTTTGCGGCGCAGTCAGGAGCGAGTTATCATCCGTTCACTTGAAAATTCTTGTCGCCATCACCGGAGCTAGCGGCGCGCTGTATGCGCAGCGTTTGTTGGATAATTTGAATCCGGCGGAACATCAGATTCACGTCGTGTTGAGCAACTACGCCCAGCAAGTCATCGCCGAGGAGTTACCCGGTGGACTGCGCCTGCCTGACGGCGTGAAGGCGCATAATCTTAAGAGCATGAATGTGTCCTTTGCCAGCGGCTCGAATCCGCCCGACGTGATGGTGGTCATTCCTTGCACTATGGGCACGATGGGGCGCATCGCTCACGGCTACAGCGAAGACGTTTTGCAACGCGCTGCCGATGTGGTGCTGAAGGAAAAGAAAAAATTAATTCTCGTCCCGCGAGAAACACCGTTGAGCTTGATTCATGTGAAGAACATGGAATTGCTCCTGCTCGCGGGCGTGACGCTGATTCCGGCGAACCCCAGTTTTTATTCCGGCGCGAAAACTATCCTCGAACTGGTGGATACCGTAGTCGCCCGCGTGCTCGATCACATGGGCTTGCCCAACCAGCTCGCGCCACGTTGGGCGGAAGAAAAAGAATGAGCCTCATTCGCTTCACAGACGATTTGTCGCTGGAAGAACGCTTTGAGATCGGGCAGTTACATCAGGCGGCGGCGGAGGGAAACCTCGATGAAATCAAACGGTTGCTGCAATCCGACCATGTGAAATTACTCAACGTCTTTGACGAATTGAGCCTGACTCCGCTGATGCACGCCGCCAAGGGCGACCACGTCGAGGCGGTGAAACTATTGCTCGCCGCCGGGGCCGAAGTGAATGCGCACGATAATCCTCGCATCGGCAACACCGCCCTCAACGAAGTCGCCGGCGACGGCGCGTTTGAAATGATTGAAGTATTGCTCGCCGCCGGAGCCGATCCGACCATTCGCGGCTGGATGAATCTCAATGCCTTGGATCGCGCCCGGAACCGCATTCGCACGCCGGCGATTTACGCCATGCTGGAACGAGCGGCTAAAAAATTCACCACTTGATTGGAATGATTTCGACGCTACAAAAATGGGGTTCCTTCGTGCGTTTCTCGCACACCGTTTTCGCCCTGCCATTCGCGCTGGCGGCGATGCTCGTCGCGGCCCGGGAAAATCGTGGCTGGCCCGGCTGGCGCGTGTTTGGATTGATTCTCGTCGCCATGGTTTGCGCCCGCACCTGCGCGATGGCGTTCAATCGCATCGTGGACCGCAAATTTGACGCGCTGAATCCGCGCACCGCCAAGCGGCATCTGCCCGCCGGAACCATTTCGCTCGCGAGTGCCAGCTTGTTGTGTGCCTTGTCGGGCGCGGGCTTGATGGCCGCGAGCTGGTTCATCAATCCGCTGTGTTTCTGGCTCTCGCCGGTGGCGCTGACGGTGGTTTGTTTTTATTCGCTGACAAAACGGTTCACGGATTATCCGCATGTTTTTCTGGGTATCGCGCTCGCGCTGGCACCCGTCGGCGCGTGGCTGGCAGTGAAGGGCGCGAATGTCACGGGCATGGAAATCATCCAGATGACGTTGCTCGCGGGCATCGTGACCCTGTGGCTCATCGGCTTCGACATCATCTACGCGCTGCAAGATTACGAGTTCGATAAATCGCACGGCTTGCGTTCGCTCGTCGTCGCGTGGGGACCGCAGAATGCCTTGTCCGCTGCGTTTCTGGCGCACATGGTGATGTGTGGCTTGTTGTTTGCGTTTGGTTTTCTGTGTCATTTCCGCCTCGCGTATCTCGTCGGCTGGCTGATTATTTTAGTCTGCCTCGTGATGGAACATTGGATCGCGCGTCGCCGGAGTTTGAACTGGATCAACAATGCCTTCTTCCGGCTCAACGCTATCGTCGGCGTCGTTTTTCTAGTGGTGGTCGCGGTGGAAGTTGTTTTCCAAGGCGGATTCAAGCTGCGGTGATTTTTACCGCGAACCACGCCAAATACGCGAACAAAAGCCTTTTTCCCTTTCGCGTATTTCGTGTATTTCGCAGTTAGGATTTTTTTCGGGTAACATTTTTACAGTTTTGCTTCTGAAGTGGGCATGGACACAGTAAAAATGACGCCGCCAATGCCCGAACAGCCTCCATGCCCGCAATGCGGCACCCCGCTCCCCACCGGCGCGCTGGCTGGGCTTTGCCCGCTGTGTTTGCTCAAAATGGGCGCATCCGCCGACACCGTTACCGACGCAAAGCAACCCACCTTCAATCCGCCCAGCGTGGCCGAACTTGCGCCGTTGTTTCCGCAGTTAGAAATCATTGAGCTCATCGGCAAAGGCGGCATGGGCGCGGTTTACAAAGCGCGGCAGAAGCAACTCGACCGCATCGTGGCGCTGAAAATTCTCCCCCCCGGCATCGGCGATGATCCGGCGTTCGCCGAACGCTTCACCCGCGAAGCCAAGGCGCTCGCCAAGTTGAATCATCCCGGGATCGTGACGTTGTATGAGTTTGGTCGGGCCCAAAGTAGCGCAGGCGTCTCGCCTGCCGCCGACAAAACAGAAACCGGGGCACAGCCAAAAGCAGCAGGCGAGACGCCTGCGCTACTGTATTTCTTCCTCATGGAATTCGTGGATGGCGTGAACCTGCGGCAGCTTTTGCACGGCAGCCGGATCGCGCCGCGCGAGGCGCTGGCCATCGTGCCGCAGATCTGCGACGCGCTGCAGTACGCCCACGATCGCGGCATCGTGCACCGCGACATCAAGCCCGAGAACATCCTGCTCAACCGCTCCGGCCAGGTGAAGATCGCCGACTTCGGTCTGGCCAAGCTGGTG
>CAIWFB010000320.1 GCA_903911825.1 uncultured Verrucomicrobia subdivision 3 bacterium | reverse complement strand
CGAAGAAATCTCGGCCATCAAAAATTCAAAATTAAAAATTAAAAATTTCTTTGCCACTCCGGTGGAAAAGAAAGGACGCACCATTCGCGAAGTGCTCACCAGCATCGCGGAAAATTATGCAGCGGGCACACCGAACGGCATCCGCATGGACACCGACTCCGCGCTCATCTGGAGCCCGAGCCATTTCACGTGGATGGACACGAATTATCCCGCTGGCACGCCCCGCGAAGGTTATCCCGTGGAGATTCAAGTGCTGTGGATCCGACTGCTGCGTCTGCTCGCGAACATCAGCGGCAAGGCCGAACAGAAGAAGTGGCGCGACCTCGCTGATCATGCGACGGCTTCGTTTGAAAAACTGTTCTGGCTCGAAGAACGCGGTTGGTTTGCGGATGTCCTGCTCGCCAAGCCGCGTGTCATCGCCCGTGATGCAACGGTGAGTGATGCGCTGCGGAGCAATTGTCTATTTGCCGTGAGCCTCGGCTTGATCACCGGCGAACGCGCCAAGCGCTGCGTCGAAGCCGCGCAGCGATTTCTCATCGTGCCGGGTGCATTACGCTCGCTCGCGCCACTGCCAGTCACCGTGCCCTTGGCTATTTACGGAAACGACGGACGCCTCCTGAACAACCCGCCGGAACCTTATTGGCCGCGTTACGAAGGCGACGAAGACACACGCCGCAAACCAGCTTACCACAACGGCACCGCGTGGACTTGGACATTCCCGACCTTCTGCGAAGCGCTAGCCACCGCTTGGGATCATTCGCCCGAAGCAGTTGCCGCTGCGAAAAGTTATCTCGGTAGCGCAGAGAAACTGCTCAACGAGGGATGCGTCGGCCAACTCCCAGAAATCCTCGACGGCGACGCCCCGCACACGCAACGCGGCTGCGACGCGCAAGCTTGGGGCGCTACGGAAGCGCTACGCGTTTGGAAAGTTTTAGCCGTGAAGAAAATTTAAGGCAACGACCGACCCCGATAAAATTTTCCGCCGCCATTGGTCAGCGTGATGGCATACGGAAACGAATTACTCAACAGCGTGTTGGTGCTGATGGTGATCCACTGCAGTAGGTTAGTGGAAGTTTGCAGCACGTATTTTTGCCCGACAAGTCCATCCAACCACAACGTGAACTGCCCGGCAGAGCTCACACCGACGCGTAAACTAAACGGCGGCAGTGGTGGCAAAATAAAAAGCGTCACGCTCTGCGCGGACAGCGTGCGCGCGAGCAGATTATTCGTGAACGTCTGGCTGCCCAGCGCACTGATTTTATTCGTCGCAAGCTGCCAGACTTGCGCGGTGCCGGTGGCGGCGAAGTTTGTGAGGTTCAACGCGACGGGCGTGAAGTTCGAATCTTTGTTGATGACCATCAAGGTCAACGCGCCGTCGCTCGCGCGCACCGCAGCGAACGTAGCGAGCATGTCCGGGTTCGGCCCGGTCGCGGCTACACTGTTGTCGCCGAAAACGGATTTGCTGCCGTCGTAGTTGCGGAACATTTTGATGGCGTTGTAGGCGGGCGAGTTGGCGTTGGGACAGGTCCAGCGCGTCGCGAGATCAAGTCCTTCGCGTCCGAAAATCCCGAGCAAATCAGCCTGCGCGGTCGCACCGTTCATGTCATCTTCCGCGCCCCAGTTATATTCGGTGATGCCAGTGAGCGTGCCGGGATAATTCGTGGCCACCCAGCTTTTCATTCGTGGAATCAGGGCGATGACGCTGTTGATCCAACTGGGGTCCACATAATTGGTGTCCCACAACTGCCGCGTGGACTGGTTGCGCAATAATTGTGTCGCGGTGTCCACGGCGCTGCTGCCGACGTTCCCCTCCTGCGGATAACAATGCAGCGTGAAGTAATCGAGCAGCCGCCGTCCCGTGCTGACGTCGTGCTGATGAATCTGACTCAATAGCCAGGGCATATAATCGGCACCGCCGTTGTTGGCGCGATCATGGCCGCCGGAATTTTGGATGTCGTAACCGCTGTTGAAATAGCCCGGCCAGCCCCATTCTTCCGGCGCGCAGACGAGCGCGTTCGGGTCGTTTGATTTGACCATGCCGGCGTAGTCGAAGATCTTGTCGCGAATTTCCTGCATCGTCGGCCCCACGGGATGAACGTCCCGATGTGTCTCTTGCCAGAGCGTATGTTCATTATCCATCAGATAGAATTTTATCCCGCCGTTGGTGGACAAACCCCAGTTGTTGGTCAGGTGCCGCACCAAGCCTTGCTGGAACGCGGAGTTCACCGAGATGTTTGCGTCGCCGGGATTATTCCAGGTGATGGGCGTGTTGTTGGTGACGCTGATGCCGTTACCTGCGTCGGGAAACCATTGGGAATCACTGCCAGTCTGCGGGCCATACTTGGCGATGGAATAACTGGCGAGCCGCCCGTCGCCGTTCGTTCCCAGCTTGGGTGCCCAGCCGATCATGGGAATGGTGATCATCGCCTGCGCGCCGCCCTTTCGGGTGTTGCCCACAAAATCGTCCGCGCTCGCGCCAGGCGTGGCGGGCGCATCGGGTAGGCTTTCAAAATACCAGTCGGCGGCGCGATTGTGCGCGTTGATCTGCCAGTTGTAACTGGTTTCGGAATTGCCGCCGGAGCGGTTCAACGGCGAATTCAGATCCGCCAGTTCATTTGAACCGGCAAACGCCACGCCGTAAATCAACGGGCTGATTGCGTGCCGATTCGCCGCCACGTCAATCTGCACGCTGACAGTTGAGTTGATTCCGACGTTGACAACATTGGTCGCCAGCAAAATGTCATCCACATAAAACGTCGGGATAGGACTGCCGCTTTGCGCCTGAATCCAAAAACCGTCGAACGCCGGAGAGGTCGCAACTCCGAGCGCGGCGAGGGAAATAGTTTCTTTTCGCCAGCCATTGACCGGCAAGGCCGCGAGCGTCACCGCCGCCTGCGGCGTGCCATTGAGCGTGGCCTGCACCTGCACCATTTGCCCGCCGCTGGCGCCGTTGATCCAAAACGTCAGGTTGGTGAACAGCGAACCTGCCTGCGCCGCGTGGTGAACGTAAAGTGCCTGGTAGCCCGACGAGGCCACACTGATGGAATCCGCGCCGCCATGAACCGGCGATGGGTTAGCAAAATTCAACGTCGCCCAGCCGTAACTGCTCCAGCCATTTTGCAGCGCGTCGTCATAGACAATTTGATCTGCTCGCCCCATCAAGTCACCCAGTCCGAGGACAATGACGGCCAGAAAAAATAGTCGCCAAAAACACAAAAAAGAACTGTGGCGGGGCGGGGAGCTTTCTTGCATGGCAACATTATCCACCAAAGTAACCCCGGTTGCGAACGGCTTCTCTGTCCTGAATTTTCATGACGCACTTACCCGTTGCTAGCATCAGGCAATCGCCTCAATATGTCGGCCAGCCGCCATGAAAAAATTATTTTCACGTTCCCTGCTGCGCGCCGCCGCGATCACTTCCTGGTTTTACGTTTTAGCAAACAGTTCGACTTTCCCTGTGTCGGCGGATCAAACCGTGGAACTCAACGGTGCCGCCGGTGGCAAACGCTTCGACGGCATCGGCGCGGTGAGCGGCGGTGGCGCGACCTCGGTGTTGCTGAAAGATTATCCCGAACCGCAACGCAGCCAGGTTTTGGACCTGCTGTTCAAGCCCAAGTTCGGCGCATCCATGAGCACGCTGCTCGTCGAGGTTCCCGGCGATGCCAACGCCACGCAAGGCGCCGAGCCGAGCCACATGCACACGAGGGATGATCTGAATTACAGTCGCGGCTACGAATGGTGGCTGATGCGTGAAGCCAAAAAGCGCAATCCCGATCTCACGCTCGACGCCTGTGCGTGGGGCTGTCCCGGCTGGGTGGGCAACGGCAATTTCTGGTCGCAGGACATGTGCGATTATTACGTCAAATGGATCCAAGGGCTGAAATCAGTTTACAGTCTGGACTTGGACGCCATCGGTTGCCGCAATGAAAAAGGCGTCAGCAAAGACTTCGCCAAAAAATTCCGGGCCACCCTGGACGCCAACGGGCTGGAGTCAGTCAGGATTCACGCCTTCGATAATTGGGACAAAAAAAAATTCGACTGGGTGCGCGGCATGACTAATGATCCCGCTTTGCGCAAGGCTGTGGCCATCTTGAGCAATCACACGATGGCGGACATTCCCACGCCGCCCGATGTGTTGAAGCTCGCCGAGGAATACGGCAAGCCGATTTGGAACACCGAGGAACACGTCTATAAAAAGGGTTTCGATTGCGAGATCAGCATGGTGCAGGCGTTCAATGAAAACTTTCTCCACAGTGGTGTGACAAAAATTGTGAGCTGGTATCTCGTCGGCTCTGTATATCCGATGGAACCGTATTCGTTCGACCCCGCCGCCATGATCGCGAACTCGCCGTGGAGCGGAAATTATTTTACACGCGAAGTGTTGTGGGGCTACGCGCACTACGGACAATTTTCGAAGATTGGCTGGATATATCTCAACGGCGCGTGCGGGAAACTCAATGACGGCGGCTCGTTCGTCACGCTGAAATCACCGGGTAAAGATTACAGCGTCATCCTCGAAACCAAGGGCGCGAAGACCGTCCAGAATGTCACCTTTACCGTCAGCGGCGGATTATCCACCGGCAAACTCTGTGTCTGGCACAGTGACGCCAAGGAACAATTCGTCCAGCAAGCGGGTATTAAATTGAAAAATAATTCCTTCACCATCACGCTCGCACCGGATTCGGTCTATTCCATTTCCACCACGAGCGGCCAGCAGAAAGGTTCGTTTGAAAATATTCTCGCCGAGACAAAATTTCCGTTTCCATATTACGAAACCTTCGACGAATACTCCGCGCAAAAACAATTTGGTTATCTGCCGCATTACACGGCGGACATCGCCGGAATTTTTGAGATCGCCGAACGCCCGGACAAGACCGGCCAATGTCTGCGCCAGGTCGTCGCGCAAAAGCCGCAAAGCTGGGCACCCGAATGGATGCCTTACACGATCATCGGCGATGAGCACTGGCAGGATTACGAAGTCAGCGCGGACATCTATCTGGACAACGGCGGCTGGGCGGGCGTCATGGGCCGCGTGAATAACGTCGGCGACGGTTATGGCTGCGCGCCCAAGGGATATTATCTCCGGCTGGCAACGAATGGCGTCTGCACCTTGATTGCCATCAACGGCAAGGCAGGTGAGCTGGATCTGGGCGACAAAGAACATCAAGCCGCGCTGCTGGCCGCTGGCAATACTGGAGAGAAAGGTGAAAAGCAAATGGTCGCTGGCATCGTCAAAAACTTTGACGTGAACCAGTGGCACAACGTGAAGTTGCAATTCGTCGGCATCACCATCACCGGCTTCGTGGACGGCGTGCCGGTTTTATCCACCACGAACAACGCCTTTTCACACGGCATGGCCGGCCTCGTCACGAGCGACAATAAGACCCGAAATACCGCCTGCTTCGACAACCTGCTGATCAATGCCGTCGGTGCAGCGACGCCGAAGCCGACGGTGTTCAACAAAAAACAAACGCCGATTTACAAATGACTGCTTTCAGCCTTTTGAATTAAGTCCTGATCTGTCCGCTGCCGATTCCCAGCCACTTGTAGCTGGTCAATTCTTCCAAGCCCATCGGACCGCGCGCGCCGATCTTGTCGGTGCTGATGCCGATCTCCGCGCCCATGCCGAATTCGCCGCCGTCGGTGAAACGCGTGCTGGCGTTCCAATAGACTGCGGCAGAATCTACTGCGGCCAGAAATTGCTGCGCGCGCGTCTCATTGCTCGTCACGATGCAATCGGAATGCGCCGAACCGTAGTGATTGATGTGATCAATCGCTGCTTTCAATCCGTCCACGAGGCGGATATTCAAAACGTAATCCACGTATTCGGTGGACCAGTTTTCCTCGGTGGCAGGTTGCAGATTGAAAGTTGCCAGCGGCAGAATTTCGCGCGTGGCGTCGTCAGTGAAAAATTTCACCTTCTTGTCCGCCAGTTTCTGCGCAATGGCGGGAAGGAATTTTTCCGCAATCGCCTGATCCACGAGCAACGTTTCCATGGCGTTGCACGCGGAGGGACGCTGCACTTTGGCGTTCAGCACGATGGCTTCGGCCATGTTCAGATCAGCAGCGGCATCCACATAGACGTGGCAAACGCCTTTGTAATGTTTGATGACGGGCACTTTGCTGCAATCGGTCACAGCGCGAATGAGGCTTTCGCCACCGCGCGGCATGCAGAGGTCCACGTATTGCGTGAGCGAGAGCAGCGCGGGCACGGCTTCGCGATCGGTCGTCGGAACGACTTGGATGGCATCCTCTGGGAAATGCGGCACGGTGCGTTTGCCCGCCGCAATCATGGTCTGAGCGATCAACTGATTAGAATTCAACGCTTCTTTACCGCCGCGCAGAATGGTGGCATTGCCGGATTTGAAACACAGGCTCGCGGCGTCCGCCGTGACGTTGGGGCGCGATTCGTAAATAATAACCACAACGCCGATGGGCGTGGAAATCTTCCGCAGTTTCAGTCCATTCGGACGGGTGCGTTCGTCGAGAATTTTACCGACGGGATCCGGCAAGGCAGCCACTTCACGGACGCCTTGCGCCATCGCGGCGATGCGTTTGTCGTCAAGCTTCAAGCGGTCGAGCATGGCGGAAGAAAGTCCGAGTTTCACGCCGGTTTCCATGTCGAGTGCGTTGGCGGCTTTGAGCGCGGCGGCGTTTTGATCCAACGCCTCAGCCATCGCCAGCAAACAGGCGTTCTTTTCGGCCGTGGTCAGACGGGCCAAGTCGCGCGAGGCGGCCTTGGAGCGTTTTGCCAACTGCGTCATTTGTTCCAACAAAGTCATGGAAACAGTCTAGTTCACTTCGGCGAATCTAAAAGCGGAAATCTACGACCGCGACTGCGAATGAAGTTTTTGCCCATTCCTCCGATATCACCGTATGAACGTCAGTATGTGGATGACTCGCGACCCGGCGACGGTCACGCTCCACACCCCAGTCGTGGAAGCCGCGAAGTTGATGGCGCAAAAGCATGTGCGCCGTCTGCTGGTCGTTGAGCCATGGCCTGATGGCCCGCGTCTACTGGGCATCGTTTCGGCCAAAGATGTCATCCACGCTTTTCCGCCGCACATCAATCCCTTCGCCATCGAAGGGCCGGATCGGTTAGTGACGCCGACGACCATTGTCCAAATCATGACCAGCAGTCCGCGCTCGACAACACCTGACGCACCCATTGAAGACGCTGCCAACTTGATGTGCATTCACAAAATCGGTGCGCTGCCGGTGCTTCGCGACAAGACGCTCGCCGGCATCATCACGGAATCGGACATTTTACGGGCATTCGTCAGTTTGTTTGGCACTCACGAGCAAGGCGCGCGTATCACTTTTGATGTCACGCAGGGCGAAGATGTTTTTGAACTGATCGGGAAACTCTCGAAGCTATTCAGCCTAAAAATCTCAAGCTTGATCTGGACGCAACATGATGAATTGCCCGTCTGCGTGGTGCGGGTCACTGGTAAGGGCGTGGATAAGATGCTCAATGAACTCTGGCGTTCCGGTCACGCCGTCGTGAATGTCATCCGCTTCAGCGGACCCGCCATAACTACTTCGCCAGTGACGTCGCCGCAACTCAAACCATTCGCCCCCGGGAAGATGAGTTCCGCTGGGTTGTATCCTTCCACCTGAACCAGGCCTATTTCTTCAGGGCAGCCTCACGCATGGCCGCGGCGAGTTGCTCCGGTGTCCAATCATTGCCATCAAATTGCTTGGCGATTTTCCCCTGCGCATCCAGCACCACCGTGCGCAAGTTATGCGAGAACGTGCCGTTTTCTTTCCAGAAACTTAAATCCACTTTCGGCGCCAGGCTAGCCATCGTATTACTGGAAGCCACCGCAAACAGCCATTGGCTAGTATTGGTGCCGCGATAAAAACTGCCGTAGCCGCCGAGAATTTCCGGCTTATCAAAATCGGAATCAAACGAGAGCGAGAGAAATTGCCAGTTCGTCGGTCCGCCGACATCCGCCACGAGCAACTTGCGCGCTTCGGCGAAATGTTTATTCATGCGCGGGCAATATTCCGGCAACGGACAACTCGTGAAGAAAAAAGTAAACGCCACGGCTTGCCCGCGAAAATCCGCGAAGCGCACCCGCGCCCCGCTCTCGGTAGTGAATTCAAAATCCGGCAACGCATCGCCCACATTCAGCTGCGCTTGCCCCACGCTCCAGCCGGGCGGCAACGTCACCGCGGCACTGCCGGTGCGTTTCACGTTCTCAATCCAGTCGTCGTTTTCTGTGACCAGCAGGGAGAAAGAAATCTCATCACCCGCCGAAATGCTATTGAGGACGTTCGTGTCTTTCACGCTGAAATCCATCGTCATCGCCGACATGAAGCCGGGGATTTTTTCGTGTTTGATAGTCGCGTGGCGACGGTCAGCGGGAATCTCCTGCACCACGCCGCGCACCGCATAAGTTCTCGGCCCCGCAGCGACCGGCGCGGGCGCTTCCGTTTTGCTGCAACCGGCAGCGACCAACAAGGTGAGTAAAAGTAAGAATGCTTTCATAAATGATTTTCTTTGCGAACACGGGCGATTTCCGCCGCCACCGCCGCCGGGGTTTCCATCCGCAGACCATCGAAATAGCGGATCACATGACCATGTTGATCCACCACCGCAATGCGTTCGGTGCCAGTGAAATTACCGGGCATGGAGTTGAAAGGATTATTCGTTTCAGTCTCCAGAAAGCTCGTCCCAATGACACGATGCAAGATCGTCTTGTCGCCCGTGAGCATGAACCAGCGATTCGTGTCCGCGCCGAATTTCGCGCCCCACTTGGCCAACACCGGCGCAGTATCAGAACGCGGATCGACCGTCAGCGACAGCAAGCGCACATCGGCGGCGTTCGTCGTGAGTTGCTGGATTTCCGCCATGCTCCGTGACACCACCGGACACGTCAGCGAACAGCTCGTGAACAGAAAACTCACGGCGAGAATTTTGTCGTTCAAATCCGCGCGCGTCACCGTTTGTCCGCTGCTGGCCGTGAGCGAGAAATCTACCAGATCGCGCGGCTTCTCGGATTTGATGCTGGCCGCTTTTTCCCGGTGGTTGAGCGAAACGATTAGGAAAAGGCCGCCAGCTCCAAAAAACAACGCCACGACGAGCGCCACCCATAAAAACAGGCGCTCCTCTTGGGCGGCATTGGAACGGGTCTTTTTCTTCACAAATCAATTTAATCAGAGCTGCCACGCCGTTTTCGAGTAACCAACGTGGTGGCTCGAGGAATCAAAACATATAACTCAGGTTGATTTTGAACAACAGTGGCGCAACCAGCTGATTGCCACGCATATTTTGATAGACGGGAACCTCCACATCGGCATAAAGCTTCACCGGATGGAGATTAAATTCAATACCTGGTGCAAGTAAAATTCGCTGGTAGCCGGAATCGTCCGGAGCTGCTGCGTCACCAGTGTCACGCCCACGCACCGAACCGATTACTTGGGCAATCGGCGAAACTTTCACGCGCCCCCAGTTCCATCCCCGATAGTCTACTCCGACCGCGGCATCCGCTTCCAAGCCGGGACGATATGCGCCCTGTTTGAGTGTAGGCACATCCAGTTCCGCCTGCATGAACCATTGCCAATGCGTGTCACTAACCAGCGCGTGGCGATAAAATCCACCCAACAAAATATCCGTGCTGCCACTGCCGATTTGCGTGTCACGATCGATGTCACCCAACGCTTCAGTATGATTGCAACTTCCGGTTGGCAACTTTAAGCCCAACGAAACACCGCTCGATAAGTCTTCCGTGAAGCCGGTATAAATTGCCTTGAGCCGGAGGTCTCCCAATCCATTCCAATTGAGCGAAGCCGGGTTTGCGGCCGTATCAAAAGTGCGGTTCACGAACGGCAACTCCACCTGTGCGCCCCAATTGCGGTTGAAGAAATACTGCAGCCCGAGCGTGACAAAGTGGGTCTCAATTTTCTTGTCGTCATTATTCACCCCCGGTGCGGAGGACGTGCCGCTCCAATTGTGATCCTGATTTTGATAATTGTAATTAAGATACGCAGTGCCGCCCTCACCCGATGGAAACATCGAACTAGTCGCTACGTCAAAGATGCCGCAGCCACAGGCGCAGGCGAACGCCGCACTTGGCGCCAAAGCGACGGCCAATACATTGAGTTTAAGAATGTTTGATTTCATAGTTTTGACTTCTTTAGAAGTTGGATGGTGCTTGCTTAAATGTGAAGTGTTCATTTCTTGAGCTTGGCCTCCGCATCAGCGATTTTTTTTAGATACTTCGCTGGCGTCCGTTCAAATTCCTGCCGCTCGGATTTGGAGCATAATCTTATTTCCTGTCCCTGATAAACAAAGGTATAAGCGTTCGCACGCCCTTTCACCAACATCCCGCAGAGGATACAGTGATCAATGGGGTAAGGTTTAACGACCTTGTTGGTAGCGTTGTCGGCTTGCGTGCCCACAGTCGCCAACCAAGTGATGACCACGAGTATGGATAAATTTTTCATAAAAGTTTTTTTCGGTAATTTATTCCGCCAACAAGACATCCCACTGATAGCTCATCACCCAAGCGGCGAGCTTATTCATGTTTTCCAACGGAACCGCAGCTTTGAGTCCGGGCATTGGAGCCTGTCCCCACTTGCCCACGCCACCATTCTGCATCTGGGTCACTAATTTCTCTAACGCAGACGGATCGTTACGATAGCTAGCGGCGACTTCACGGAATGAAGGCCCGACCAAGCGCGTGTCCGGCGTGTGGCAACTGATGCAAGTGGCCGTCGCGGCCAACGCCTGCATTTCTCTGCGATTCACAGGGAGAAAACGCGCGGCTACCAGTTTCCATTCACTGCCGCTTTTCACCACCACGCCAAAAACATCTGTGACTCCCTTCGGCGTTTCGCGTCCCGCCACACCCGCCCCTACGATCAAGCCGACGGTAGAGCCATCCTCCGCTTTCACCTGTGCGGAGCCGGAAGCATCAAACTTATCGGCGACAAATGTGACGCCGGTGAGCTGCACATAATTTCCCGCTTGAGCCGTGGCGTCTTTGAAGACCGCAACAGTGATGGGTTGCGATTTGAACGGTTGATTCGTTTCCCCGATGGCGACAGAACCAGTCTTGACGGGCAAAGCGGAACCAAAAACACCTGCTCCGGTGGTTCCAGTTAGTTTTACCTGATTGCGCGGAAACAACGCGGCAGCGTCATCCCCAGTGGCCATGACCGCGACCGTGGGCTTGGCCGGATCTACCAGCACAAACGCCGTGGTTTGGCCGTCCGCTTGCACGAGTCGGGTGGTGACGATGCCGCTGATGGATTTTTCCTGCGCGGAGACGGTGAACGCCGACGCCAGCAAGACGAGGTTGAACAGGTGTTTTACTTTTGTGGTTTTCATAAATTTTAGTAAAAAAGATCGGGGGCTTACGGCAGATTATTGAGTTGCGACAGGCGGTAAAATCGCGCGGGGTTGGTGGGATTTGTATCGGACAATGTTTGCAACGAGTTGTTGCCGGTGAAAGGGCCGGCCAGCGTTGTCCAGTTGGTTGAGGCGAGATTAGTGGAGGCCTCCACAAAATAAGTCGTGCCGAGTTTTGTGCCGAAAGTCGCGGTGAATGAGTTCATCGTTTTAGTCGGCGAAGAAATCGTCAGACCGGCTTGAAAATACAAATAGTAGATGTCGGACGGTGTGTGGATTGGGCCGCCGTCCGTGCCGTTGGCGGAGGTGTCGACGATTTTGACGCCGAGCGTGTAGAGGCCGGGCACACTTGCCGCGAACGTGCGTCCGTGGATGTGGCCGTAGGGATCAGAGCCGGGCGAGCCGTCGCTCTCGCTCAAGTTGAAATGGTTCGCGCCATTCGTCGTGCCAACGGGAATTGTGAAGAGCGGATTACTGACGGCGGGATTTCCCGCGTCCTGTTCCCAAACCGAGAACGCGCCATTCTGCGGGCCGGTGACGGAGACGAATTGCAGTTGCAGATACGCACCGTCCGCCGCGTGGCCGAAAGCCGGGCCGCCGTTGTCGGGTGTGGAAGCAAGCGCGGTGAATGTGAGTCCCGCACCTTGATACAAGTTCGAGAACGAACCGGCATTTGTGTAGCTCAGATAAACATCATAGCCCGCGTTCGTCCCATAGACGTAACCGTTGACGAAATAAAGCTGGGCGTCCTGCGTGGTGTTGACTGCGCCCGCGTTGATATGGATGTGCTGGGCGCAAAGCAGACGAGGCCAGATCAAAATGGTTATTAGTGCAAAGATGAGTTTGATTTTTTCTTTCATGGGTCAGGGCAGATTGTTGAGTTGGCGAATCCGGTAAAAACGATTTCCGGTCGGCGCGTTTGTGTCGGTGAATGATTGAAGCGCGTTGTTGCCCCGCAAAGGTGCAGCGGCGGATTGCCAGTTGTTTGATGCGAGTGAACTGGTCGCTTCCAGCAAATTGCTGATGCCGGGCGGACTGCGAAAGGAGACGTTCACGCGGTTGGTGAAAGTTTGAATCGTTTCAATTCGTAACCCTGCTTGAAACCTCACCAGCAAAATGTCGGAAGGCGATTGAATCGGGCCACCACCGACGCCGTTGGTGGAAAGGTCAATCACACGGAAGCCCACGATGTAAGTTCCCGGCGCACTCGTCGTGAACTCACGTCCGTGAATATGTCCGTATGGATCTGCGCCCGGCTCACCATTGTTTTCGCTGATGACCAAATAATTTGAACCGTTCGTTGTGCCGACGGGCACGCTGAAGGTGATGTTGCCCAAGTCGCTCTCGCCATCGCCTTCCCAAAAAGCGAAGCTGCCGCCGGGCGGTCCAGCCACGCTCACCAACTGCACCGCGAGTTGTGCGCCAAAGGCGGCGCAACCGGAAATCGGCCCGCCATTGGGCGGCGTCGCAGCAAGCGCAGAAAACGTGAGCGCGTCGCCCCGATAGTAACCGGTGTTCAGTCCATTCGTGCGCAGGATTTGAGGCAAAGCGAAACTGCTTAAACTGGCATCGAACAGATTGCCGTTACTAAAAAAGAGTTTGTCGTTTTGGTTTGTGCCGAGTGCACCGGCGTAGATGTGAGTGTCTGCCCGGCCTGGGAGTGTGAAAACTCCCAAGCCGAGCATTACCAAAACAAACTTGGTTGTGAATCTCCGCATGACGCTTCAAGGAACGTAGTTGAAACGGAAGAATTGCTGATTTGCTCCGCTGTCAAGCACGACGCCGGGTTTTCCATCCACGGTCACAGGTGCGTTGGTCACGTTCGCCCAAGTCGCGGGTGAGAGCGATGGCGTGGCTTGCAACGTCCAGTTAGTCGCCGTGCCGGAAGGCCAAGCAACGAAAACTTTTTGCGCGATGCTCAACGTGGGAGTCGGCGTGATCGCCAAGGTCGCGTAAATGCCGCGAGCCGACGCGGCTGTGCCGGCGGTTTTGTTTGCGATGTCGTTTCCACCAATCATGATGGTGTAATCGCCGGCAGCCAAAGCGAAGCTGCCAGTCACGCTGCCGCCACTGGTGGTGGACGATGCCGAACCTTTGTAAGTGAACGTGGTCAACTGCGAAAAGTCGCCGGGCAAATCGCCGTCGCCGCCAATCTTCCACTCGCCAAGCGCGTTCCAACTGCCGTCGGTCGGCGCTTCGGTCGTGGCGTTGGTGTCAATGTTTTGCTGCACCCACCAAGTGCGCCACGCGACGGAAGAAGGACTGAAATCATGATCCGGGCTCACCGGCAGATTAGTCCAGCCCACGGCAAACGGCGCGATGGCCGCGAGTCCAGAATAGATGGAGAACGCAGGCGTGAGATCACCCAGCGAAGTTCCGGTGGCGAGAGGATTTGCTGCAACGGTCAATGTGACCAATGTGGAATTATCCAGATGAAACCGGAAGGCGCGGCCTTTGTGGCTGTCGCCAAGAACGCCGTCTGCGGCATCAGCCCAACCGAAGTTGCCGGTGCAGGTTTGATTGGTGATCGCCTTGACACCGTTCGTCAGGCCGGAAAAAGCCCCGAAGTCGCGTCCCGAATATGTCAGGTGAGCTTGGGCAAATTGGCTTGTAGCGAGAACGCCCACCGCGAGGATTGTGCCGAATACATTTTTAAGTTTCATAACTTTCATACTGTGAATTTTTTCTTGGTTAATTTTTTACGGATTGCCATCGGGCCGCACGAGGCGGTCACCGGTGGACTGGATTTGTTGAATGACTTTTGACCACGCGAGCCTTTCGACGTGTCCGTCGGCAAACAGATAATTTGCCGAACTTGCATGGCGCTTCACCGCGACCTGTTGCGGAAACACGGCGACGGAATAACCGCCACTGGATGCGTCCGCACAATGGAAGTGGTCCGAGCCATCGTATTGGTCGTCACACTCCGCCATCCAGAAGGTCGCCGAAGGAGACGGCATGCTTGTCAGTTTGGAAAAGTCCAACTGCGGCGCGCCGAACGGATGCGGGGTCAGGAAGTCGTTGACTGCATAACTGTAAAGACGCTGTTCATTCTTGTCGTCCGGGCAGCGAAACACGTTTGTGCCCGTGTCCCGTTGCAGCGTGCCCACCCACGACGCGTGCTCATGCGAAGTCATGGGCAGCTTGTCGTTGTTATCGCCGCAATACATCACTGCGCCCAATCCGATCTGTTTGAGATTGGAAAGGCATCGCGTCGCCCGCGCCTTTTCTTTGGCTTGGCTCAACGCAGGCAGGAGCAACGCCGCGAGGATTGCGATTATCGCAATCACCACGAGCAACTCAATCAATGTAAAGGCAGCGTTACGGGAACGCATGACGGACGGCTGAATCAACAGCGTTTGGAATCAAATGGAAATGTTCACACCCAGCACACGGCCTGGGTGAACAGAAGCAACTCCGCCGGAGCGGAGAACAATCGAAGAAGCAATCAGGCCATTCGTGGTGGCGGCAACGGAGGTTTGGAAGAAATGGAATCAGCCGAGAAAAATTCTAGTGCGACCAACTCGAAATCCGTCGGCGCAAGGACGACCAAAGATTCAGCCACGAGCGGGAATTCCAGCTTCAACTTTAGCGTGAGCGCTTCGGATTTCTGCTCGGATTGTTTCCCCGCTTTGATGGCCTTACACAACGGACAGGGGTGTTCACCATCGAACGTTTGCGAGACGGCTTCGGTCAGGGATTGTTGGCTGGAAAGGTTGGCCGCGAGCATCGTGCTCCACGCGACGGTTTGCAGCGCGGCCCAGTGCAGACCCGTCGCGAGGACGAGCGCAAGGACGACCAGAAATTTTCCGCAGCGCACAAACACGAAGGCAGATTAAACCGGAGTTGTTTTCCAGCAAGTAAGATTTAGTCAGCAAGCACAGGTATTATCGCCACTGACAGAAAGCTTAAGCAGCTTATCGTTCCGCAATCCAGACCAGCGTGCCACTGGGCAGTAGATTGTAGAGCGCAATCAAATCCGCGTCGGCGAGATGGACGCAGCCGATCGAAGCGGGTTTGCCCAGCGACGATTGGTCGCCGGTGCCGTGGATGTAGATTTCACGGTCGTGCGTGTCCACGTTGCCGCCTTGATTAAAACCAGGTTCCAATCCTTCAAGCCACATGATGCGCGTGGTGATACCGCCAGCTTTAACGCCGAGTTGGGCAACGTGGCCGAAGACTTGCCGATTACGAAAAATCGTTCCCGCTGAGGCACCGTCGCCGATTTTTTCCGCGATGCGATGCAGACCGCGCGGCGTGCAGTAGGAACCATTGGTTTCGCCAACACCAATGCGCGAAGTGGAGCAGACAAATTCTTTGATGCGCCAGCCGTTTTTATACAAGACCGCAGTTTGAGCCGCGATGTTGACGGTGAAAACATATTTCGTCGGCGCTTGGTCCAGCCGCTGGCAAGTTTCAAACAAGGCGGGTGGCAGCCCTCTTTTGGTGGTGTAGGTTTGGAAATTCGCGCAGCCGGTCTGGCTAAAAAGCAATGCCACGCAGGCCGCCAAAATGAGCAAGCGCGACTTCATCCGCCTACGCCTTGATGAATTTTTTGACGAGCACTTTGGAATTGCGGCCGCTGGCATCGTATTTTTCGCGGCGCACAGGCGGCAAATCGTCCGGCGTGCCTTCACTAAAGCCGCCTTTGGATTGAAAATAAGTGAACGCCTGTGTGGACAGCGTGAGCAATTCGCTCAAACCGATCTCCTTCGCCTTGCTTTCCACGAATTGGATCAGTTTACGGCCAATGCCCTGATTCTCGTGCGAGGAACTAACGTAGAGACAGGCGAGCTCGCCCTTCTTTTGCTCGGGATAAACGTGCAGCGCCACGCAGGCCACGGGATTTTTATCAATCTCGAAGATGTAATAATCGCCCAGACTCTTCTCAATCGTCGCGCGCGTGCGTTTGACCAACTCGTTCGATTCCACCGCCGCTTTGGTGAGCAACTGAATCGCCCGGATATCCTTCTTTTTAGCCAACCGGATCTGCTGATATTCGTTGGCGTAGATCAGTGTGCCGATGCCTTCGTTCGAAAACACTTCCGCCAGCAGACCTTCGTCCACCTTGCCGTTGATGACATGCACCCGCGGGACACCGAGTTTGCAAGCGGCAGCGGCGTGTTGCGCTTTGGATAAAATTTCCGGCGCAAAACCCGCGCTGTTCGTCTGCAACAATTTTTCCAATTCCGCCACCAGCAATTGCCGGATGAGCTGACCGTTATGAATCAAGCCGTCGCTCGACGTTATGAAAATCAGTTTGATGGCCTTCAACGCTTCAGCCACGGCCAGAGCTACGCCGTCCGAATTGACGCGATAGGTTTTGCCGTCGCCGTCAAAGCCGAGTGGCGGAATGACCGGCACAACATTTTGCGCGAGCAACGTCTGGAGTAGATCCGTATCCACCCGCTCCACCTTGCCGGTGAACTGATGATCCACGCCGCCGATGATGCCCATCGGATGCGCGATGATGACATTCGTGCTGGCCGCGCGGAGATCGTTGGCGGAAAGCCCTTCGAGAATTTCATGCGTCAACCGATTCGCACCGGTAAGCGCGAGTTTTAGCGTCGCTGCGTCGGTGATGCCGGTGCCGTCAATATCCGATGGCTTCACGTTGTGCTCTTCGCCGAGGGATTTGATCTGCGCCGACGCCCCGTGCACGAGCACCACGCGGATGTTCAACGAGCGCAACACCGCCACATCCAGCAGCAGCGTGGCGAAGTTTTCGTCCGTAACGATGGCGCCGTCAATCGCGAGGATGAACGTCCGCTCGCGGAATTGTGGAATGTATTGCAGGATGCCCCGCAGGTCGGTCAGTTTCATTTCAGCGGGGAATAAGTAATCGGTTTCACGCGCGATTCAATCAATAATTTCAACCTGACTTCGGATGAAACCGGCTTCAGCTTGAGCGCCCAGTCAATAACTCACTCAATTCTTTCCCAGAGATTGTTTCAAAGCCTCCAAGCACCGCTGATTTTCCTGCGGTGTGCCGACGGAAATGCGAATCCACTCCGGCAATAGATAGCCGGCCATCGGCCGCGTGATGACGCCGAGTTTTTGCATCGCTTCAAAGACGGCTTTGCCATCGCCCACGTGCACGAGGATAAAGTTGGCAGCGGAGGGAACGTATTCCAATTTTAGTTGGTGGAACGCTTTGTTGAAAAATTCTAATCCACCAAAATTATTCGAGCGCGTCTTGCGAACGTGTTCGTCGTCGTCCAGCGCCGCGAGCGCAGCGGCTTGGGCCAAAAGATTGGCGTTAAAAGGCTGGCGCACTTTTTCCAACGTTGCTGCGAGTTCGGGCGACGTGATGCCGTAGCCGATGCGCAGCCCGGCGAGTCCGTAAATCTTGGAGAACGTGCGCATCAGAATCAGATTCTTGCGTGCGCCCAAGCGGATGAGCGGAACCAGATCCACCGCGTCGTCTAGAAATTCGATGTAAGCCTCATCCATCACCAGCAACACGTCGTCGGGAACTTCGTTGACGAACTGGATCAGTTCTTCGCGTGGGGCAAGCGTGCCAGTGGGATTGTTCGGGTTCGCCACGAACACGATGCGCGTGCGCGGGGTGATGGCTTTTAGCATCGCCGGCAGATCGTGGCCGTAGGCTTTCGCCGGCACGACGGTGACGCTCGCCCCCGCCATCTTGGCAACGATGGGATAAATGGCGAAGCAGTATTGCGACACGACGATGTTCGTGTCCGGCGCGAGCAACGCATGGGAGACGAACTCGATGATCTCATTCGAGCCATTGCCGAGCACCAAATTCGCGGGTTCAACCCCCAGCTTGGCGGCGAGCTTTTGCTTCAGGTAAAACGCGTTGCCGTCGGGATACAGATTCACGTGCGGAATCGCTGCTTGCATCGCGGCAATCGCCAGCGGCGATGGGCCAAACGGATTTTCGTTCGAGGCGACCTTGATGATGCTTTCGGCAGGCAACCCCAATTCGCGCGCGACTTCTTCGATCGGGCGACCGGGTTGATACGTGGGCAAAGTTTTGAGAAACGGACTTAATGGCAGGCTCATGGGAAAATCACAAAGCATCGACGATTTTTTTGACATTGATGTGCTTCGCTACAATGTCGCGGATCAAAGAAATTTTGGCGGCATCAGCCGGGCGCGTCTTGACGATAGTATCGTGCACTTTGGAAGCGACTTGGTAGCTGTCCGCCTTGGCGATCAACACGGGAATCGGCATGGTTTTCAAGGCGCGCATCACGCTCTCGCCGGGGCGCAAACCGCCGGTGAGAACAATGCCCGCCATGTTTTCGGGATTTCCGGGAATGGTCATCGCACCCGCCGCGAGCAAAATATCTTCGCGGTCGCCAGGGGTGATGAGCAGAACGCCGCGCTTAAAATATTGCATCGCATTTTGCGCGCCCATTGCGCCCACGACCACATCATCCACCAGAGTGTTCAAAGCAGTGGTATCCTCATTAAGGACTTCGGCGCGCAACTCTTCGGCAATCAAACCCACGGTCGGTTGCGAGAGAATTTCCTGATGCGGCAGCACGCCGAGCAATTCCAGACCTTTGCGTTTCAGCCCGCTGCGGACGAAGCGGGTGATCTCGGGAATCTTCTCCTCGTGCACCTTATTGATGATGACGCCGATGATCTCCACGCCTTCCTTTTCGAAGAGCGCCTGATTCAACGAGACTTCATCAATCGGTTTGCCGATGCCGCCTTGCGAAACGATGATGACTTTGCAGCCAAGCGTCTTGGCGACTTGCGCATTTGATAGATCAAAAACGGAGCCAACGCCTGCGTGGCCGCTACCTTCGCAGAGCACAAAATCTTTTTCCCAAGCGACGCGGTCGAAAGAATCTTTGATTTTTTTGACGAGCGCTTCGTTGTTGGCGGATTGCAGGTATTTCCGGGTGAACGCTGGTTCGACTGCGATGGGACTCATATCCACCAGCGGACAGTCCAGCCGGAAAACCGAATTCATCAGCACCGAATCTTCGTCGATTTTTTGCTCTTCAATCTCCACGAAGCGCTGACCGACGGGCTTGATGTAGCCGATGCGCGGAAAGTATTTTTGCAGCGCGGCGATGAGCCCTAACGACGTGGTCGTTTTACCGTCGTTCTGACGCGTGGCGGCGATGAAAACGCGAGGCGTAGAAGTATTCATTACTCGCCCGGTAAATCTTTGTCCGCACCGGGATACAGCTTTTGGTAATCGGTGGATTGCACGCCGACGATTGCTGCGATACCGAGAATGTCGTGCGGCGAAGCACCCCGCGAGCAATCCGCCGCCGGACGATTCAAGCCCAGCAGAATCTGGCCATAACAATTCGCCCGGCCCACGAGGCCGACCAGTTTGCTGGCGATGTTGCCGGAATTGAGGTCAGGAAAAATCAGGACGTTCGCGCGGCCAGCGACTTTGCTATCGGTCAATTTGCGGTCGGCAATTTCCGGAACGAGCGCGGCATCAATCTGCATTTCGCCGTCGAAGTCCGCTTCGATATTTAATTGCGCTGCCTTGTGGCGCGCTTGCGCGGTAGCAGCCTGCATCTTGCCGATGGACGGATGCGCTGCGCTGCTGCCTTTTGTGGAAAAGGAAACCATCGCCACGCGGGAGCGCACCCCGAGCATGTGACGCGCGAGGCGGGCGGTGGAAACGGCGATGTCCGCGAGTTGATCCACCGTCGGTTCAGGAATCACGCCGCAATCCGCCATGAACAAAACACCCTTTTCGCCGATGCGCATGTCTTCCACTTCTGTGACCATACAACTAGAAACCGCGCCGATGTCGGGCGCGGCGCGCACGATTTGAAACAAGGGCCGCAGCACACTGCCGGTGATGTGCGAGGCGCCGGAAACCAAGCCGTCGGCCTGATGCATCACTAGCATCATCGCGCCATAGAAATTAGGTTGTAGCATCGCTTCGCGGGCTTCCGTGGTGCGCAGACCTTTTTCCCGGCGCACACGGTAAAGGCGATTCGCAAAATTATCAAAATCCTCGCTGGTGGCGGGATTGATGATGCGGATGCCTTCGAGCGAAATCTTCAGATCATCGGCCGTCAGTTTGATTTTCGCCGGATCGCCCAACAAAATCGGCACGCCCAGACGCAAGGTGTGGAATTGCCGGGCGGCGGCAAGAATGCGCGGTTCATCGCCCTCGGGGAAAACTACCCGTTTGGGATGCCGCTGCATTTTTTCAATGACATTGCCGATGAAACGCATGGGCGTAAGTTAGCCGCCAGCCGCCAAAGCGCAAAAGGAATTTGCACTCTGGACACCCGCCAAAATTTTCGCGGTTGCAAACCGCCCAACTCACGGCAACTGCTTGGCGCGATAGAAACGATACGGCCGGTTAGTGATCGTAGATTGATCAAGATATCGCCAGGTGCCGTTGCTTTGAATCATCGTGCCCAGATTGACCCAATTCGTCGTCGTGAGGTTGGTGATGCCGTAAACGTCGTAGTTCTTGCCAGGTTCACCCACCATGCAGAGTTTAAAATCATTGCTGCGCACGCCGCCCAGAAAAAGCTGGTTCGTGGCCGAGAAGTTGTAAATGTCCACGGGCAGCGTCACTGTGCGGACGCCATTACGATCATCGGTGGCTTGCGCGACCAGCGACAATTGCGTGGGGTAATCGGAGTCCGCACTGGTCTTCAACGCGACCCCGTTCAGATTGACTCCACTGCTGCTGGCAATAGTGCCGCCGTTCAGACGCAGCGTTAGATTCGTCACCACGCCATCCGGGTCCGTGGCGGACGCCGTGATGCGAAACGTCTGGCAAACGAGTTGGGTGCTGCCGCCCTGCACCGACAAGGTCACATTGGGCAAAAGATTTTGCGCGCGCAACACAAGCGTGGTCGAAGTGTAAAACGCTTCCAAACCGTAGGTGTCATTCACGATGGCATCAAAGACGCCGGAGCGAGCGGCGAAAACCATCGCGGTGAAGAGATTTCCGGGAGCGGGCGTAAAGCCATTCGTGAAGTTCACGAAGAGCGTGCCCGCCAACACGCTAGTGCCCGTCACGCGCGTCTGCGGAAAGTTAGTGATGGCCCGCGCGCCGTTGATCGGCAGAAAATACGTTCCGCTGGCCGTATTGGTGAAATTGCCCGTGACACTCAAAAGCCCAAACGGTTTGCCGGGCGCGTAGGTCGAAGAATTCAGCACCGTGCCGGTGATAGTATTCGTCCCGACGAGTAAGCCGCCGAGAATTTCTAGATTGCCGCTGACTTGGCCGGGATTCAATTCCGTGAGGCCAGCTTCCTGCCGGTAGGCGCCGAGCGCGAGATTGCGATTGGCGGCGTCATTCGCTAACACCGTGCCACGATTGGTAACGGTGGTGATGGCCAAGCCGCCGAAACCATCGAGCAAGCCTTCGTTGAGCAACGAGGCGGGGCCGGTCACAAAACTACCGCCGGCGAAATACGTCCGCGCACCGGCGTAGTTGCGATAGTAGGTGTTCAATGTAAATGCCATTGCACCCGTCACAGAATTGGTGCCTCGATTGAAAATATTTTGCGCCTCGACCGTGCCGCCGGAGAATGCCGCGCTGGCAGTGTTTGTGATGATGATCACGCCGCCGCCGTAAGTGTAGGATGAGCCGGATAGCGTAAGGTTGCTTCGAATTTGGATGGAGCCGCTGTTGAATAGATTACGGACGTTATGGCTGAATGTATTCGCGCGCAACGTCCCGGCATTGGTGATGACAAAGGTGTGTCCACTGTTCACGAGGCTGTCGCTGAAGTCATTTAGGTCGCAGGTAATCGCCGGATTCGCTTGGGTCCAACGGCCTTTTTGCACAACCGTCGAGCCCGTCTGCGTATAATTCTTGAGCACGCGGAATTCAGGATTCGCAAAGCTCGCTCCACCCGTGCCGGAGACAACAATGAGTCGGCCTGGATGTGTCGCGGTAGTGTTCCACTGGGCGTAACCACCGACCGCGATTAATGGATAAGCACCGACGAGCGTGGTGCCGTCTTCGAAGCTAAAGTATTCGCCGTTCGCCTCATCGCCGAACACGCTGACTTCGCACAGCGTATTGCCATAGCTGAACGTGCCGTAGTTTGTGCCGCGTGATATGTAGCAATAGCCGTTGTCCTGCAAAGTGCCGTAGTTGATGAAATCAATCGAGAGATAGGTCGGTGAAAAAATGCCGGAACTGTTCGCGTTGATGGTGCCGTAGTTCACGAGATAGCTGCGCGGTGTCTGCGCGCCGGAATAATCATACGCCGCCGTGCCGATGTTGATGATACCCGAAGCATAGTTCGTCAGTTGCGCGCCGCCGGAGAAACGCAGGCCCTGAGAGTTGCCGAAGGAATCGTTGCCATAGTTGAACGTGCCGTAATTTTCCAGAATGTTCGTGGCGATAAATTTTTGATTCAGGCTGCCAAGGAAGGTCAGCGTCGCATTCGTTGCGATCACGGTGCGACCCGCGCCGGCGAGCGTGCCGAGCTGCCAGTTGATGAGGCCGCGAACATTGTTGGAACCGCCATTCATCTGCCACAGACCATTCAACGCCAGCACAGTGTTCGTCTCCCAAGTTGTGCCGCCGTTCACGGTCAGGCTCTGGCCATTGGGGAGATTCACCGTCGGCGTGCCCGTGGCTCCGAGGGCGCCGACTGTCAGATTATTCAGAGCCGCCGGCAAATCCACGTTCACCGTGTAGGTGCCGTTGCTGATGACTACGACATTGTTCGTCCCGTTAGGAATCCGGTTCGGCATCCAGTTCGCGGGCACGGACCAGTTACCGCCCAGCAGGTTGGTCCACCAGATCGTATTGGCGAAAGGAATCACGGTTAGCATAGCGGAAGTGTTCGTCGTGCCGCCTACGCCGTCCGTGATCTGCAAGGTGTAAAGCCCGCCATTGGTCACCGCCACCGCCGGGATCGTGTAGGTGGTGTTGGTCGCGTTGAAGATGTTCGTGCCGTTGAACTGCCATTGGAAGGCGATGGGGGTCACGCCAGAAACGGCGGCGGAGAAAGTCACCGGGTCGGGCGTCCAAATGGTTTGGCTCACGGGATTGGTGAGGATCTGCAACGGCGCATTCGTGAGGCCGACGACTTCCAACACCACATTGGTGGAGCTGTAAATGGTATTGAGCGTCGCACCGGGCGGCGGAATGACATTGGCAAAGGTGCCGCTGCGCGCGGAAGTAGTCAGCACCGTGAAACGATTGCTCAAGATGAGTGCGTAATTATTGTAGAGGCTGACGTTGAGCGTGCCATCCAACGTGACGGGGCCGCTGAAACGCATCTGGTCGTAGTTAGTGCCCGCGCCTGTGTTGCCGCCGATTTCAATGTTGTAAATACCGGCGGCAGAATTCGTGAACGTGTTGCCGTTGATGAAACCGGGAGAGGAACCGGGGTTCACATTACCGTTGTTGTAGAAAGCTCCCGCGATGCTGCCTTTGCCCGTGAGCGGCCCCGTCAAAATTCGCACGTCGGAACCGGTGCTAAAGTTTGTGCCGAGAAAGGTGCTGCCCGTCGTCTGCACAAATGGCCCGCCAATGCTGACGCCGCCACTGTTGATGGCCACTGTGCCGTTGTTGGTGAAGGTCGTGCTGCCGAGCGTGAGCACGCCGACGCCAGCGGACTTGGTGAACGTGCCATTATTTTGGAACAACGGCGCGGCTGCGCCAGTGAGTGTCCAACCCAAGGTCACATCGTTAGTCACATTCCAATTGCCGTTGTTCACGAAGGAACTTTGGCCGGAGAACGTGATGCTGCCGCCGCCCCAAAGCGCACTGCCGTTGTTGATCACCGTGCGGCCCGGCGCGGTGTAGTAGCTCATCGATTTGGCGGTGGCGCTGACGATGTTCAGTGCGGTGGCCACGGTGACGAGGTTGCTGTTCGGACCGTCGGAATTCAGATTGCCGCCGAGCCAATTAAAAGTATCCACCGCGAGATTAGCGCCGCGCAATTCGCCGTTGGTCAAATTATAAGTGGCGAGGCTGGCGGGCACATTTAGCCGCCAGATGCCGCCGGATTCATTCACGACCGGCACCGCGATGTTGGTGTTCTGATTTAGCGTGCCGCCGTTGATCCACAGCGTAGGTGCCGTGATCGAAGTGGTGCGCAACGTGACGGTGCCGCTGTTGATCTGGAACGCATTCGTGGAAACGCAACCGAGGCTAGAACCAGCTTCGTAAGTTGAGCTGCCGCTGTTATCGTTAGCCATCACCGCGCCGAGGCGGGCCAGCACATTGCCGCCCGCGAGGTTCGTGAACGTGGAAGCGTAAATGGACAGGAGACCGGACTGGATATCCATCAAACCCGAGTTATTGAGATAGCTCGTGGCAAAATAAAAGATGGTGCCGTTCGTCCGCGTGAACGTGCCGTAGTTATTCCACGTCGGTGGAATGTTCCCGTTGTAAGCCGCATATTGCGGCGTGCCCACCGCCGTGACGGTCGTCGTGCCGTAATTATTCAGCGTGCCGTAACTGTAGAGAATAGCGTTGCCGCTCCAATTGATCGTGCCGTAGTTATCCAAGGTGCGGCTCGGCCCAGCGCCGGAATAATACGTTAGAAACCGCGCTGTGGTGCCGAGCAGATTCATCACGCCACCCGCCGGAATGATCGTGCGATCGTCATTCGTGTTCAGACCGGGCGTGCCGCGATAATGATCGCCGGCATACCAGTTCCAATTGGTCACCGTAAAATTCCGCCCCTGCACTAGACCATTCGTCTGGTTAAATTGATTCAGCGCACACGGCACATCCATTTGCAACGCGCCACCAGATTCATTCAGTGTGGCGACGACGATATTCGTGCGTTGGTAAAGTGTGCCGGCTTGCAACCAAAGGCTGGGGCTGACGAGGTTCGTCGTTTCGATGGTAGCGCTCGCGCCGCCTAGGCGAATCGAATCCAAGGTCGGGGCCGTCAGACGGCTCGCTCCGTTCAAGGCCACGCTGCCGTTGTTTTCAACTTGGAACAATGCATTCGCCGCGATATTCACCACGCCAGTCCAGTTCGTGAACACCGAGGCGTAGATGGACAACGTGCCGTTCAAAATATCCATCGTGCCGAAGTTGTTGAGATAGCTCGTGGCAAAATAAAAGATGGTGCCGTTCGTCCGCGTGAACGTGCCGTAGTTATTCCATGTCGGCGGAATCGTGCCCACGTAAGCCGCGTATTGCGGCGTGCCGACGGCGGAAACGATCGTGTTGCCGTAATTATTCAGCGTGCCGTAACTGTAGAGCACCGCATTGCCGGTCCAATTGATTGTGCCGTAGTTATCCAAGGTGCGGCTCGGCCCAACGCCAGAATAATAGGTCAGGAACCGCGCGGTGGTGCCGATATAATTCATCACGCCACCCGCCGGTATAATCGTGCGATCGTCATTCGTGTTCAGACCGGGCGTGCCGCGATAGTGATCGCCCGCATACCAATTCCAATTCGTCACCGTCAGATTGCGACCCTGCACTAGACCGTTTGTTTGGTTTAATTGATTCAAATTGCACGGCACATCCATTTGCAACGCGCCGCCAGATTCATTCAGTGTGGCGACGACGATGTTCGTGCGCTGATAAAGTGTGCCCGCTTGTAACCAAATGCTCGGGCTAAGAAGGTTCGTCGTTTCGATGGTAGCACTCGCGCCGCCTAAGCGAATCGAATCCAAAGTCGGGGCCGTCAGACGGCTCGCTCCGTTCAAGGCCACGCTGCCGTTGTTTTCAACTTGGAAGAGCGAACTGGAACCAATGTTGACCACACCTGTCAGGTTCGTGAAGGTCGAAGCGTAAATGGATAACGTGCCGCTCAAAATATCCATCGTGCCGGAGTTGTTCAGGTAGCACGTATTGAAGTAAAAAATTGTCCCGTTCGTCCGCGTGAACGTGCCGTAGTTATTCCACGTCGGCGGAATGGTGCCGACGTAGGCTGCGTATTGCGGGGCACCCACACCCGAAACCGCCACGTTGCCATAGTTGTTGACCGTGCCATAACTGTATAGAATCGACGCCCCAGTCCAATTGATCGTGCCGTAGTTATCCAGCGTGCGGCTCGGGCCAGCGCCAGAGTAATAAGAAAGGTAACGCGGATTGGCGCCAGCGAAATTCAGCGTGCCACCCGGCGGAATAATCGTGCGATCATCATTCGTATTCAGCCCCGGCGTGCCGCGCATGTGATAACCATCCAGCCATAGCCAGTTCGTCACCGTCAGATTGCGACCTTGCACATAGCCGTTCGTCTGGTTGAGTTGGTTCAGAACCGCTGGCACCGCCAACTCGAAGAACCCGCCGGATTCGTTGAGCGTCGCCACGACAATGTTCGTGCGCTGATAAAGTGTGCCCGCTTGCAACCAGAGACTCGGACTGATCAGGTTCGTCGTCTCAATTACCGCGTTCCCGCCGCCCAGACGAATCGAGTCGGTGGTTGGAGCCGTCATCCGGCTGGGGCCATTCAGCGTCACGGCGCTCCCCTGCTCTGATTGGAACACCGCGCTCGCACCGATGTTCACTGAACCCGTGGTATTGGTGAAGGTCGAAGCGTAAATGGACAACGTGCCGCTCAAAATATCCATCGTGCCCGCGTTGTTCAGGTAGCACGTATTGAAGTAAAAATTGTCCCGTTCGTCCGCGTGAACGTGCCGTAGTTATTCCACGTCGGCGGAAGATTGCCATTGGCCGCTGCGTATTGTGGTTGGCCTACGCCCGAAACCGTCACGGTGCCGTAGTTATTCACCACGCCGTAGCTGTAGAGAATCGCCGGCGTGGTCCAATTGATGGTGCCATTGTTATCCAACGTGCGGCTTGGGCCGCTGCCGGAGTAGTAGGAAAGATAGTGCGCATTGACACCTGCGAACGTCAGCGTGCCGCCCGCCGGAATAATGGTGCGATCATCGTTCGTGTTGCCGGCCGGCGTGCCGCGCATCTGATAGCCATCCAACCACAGCCAATTCGTCACCGTAAGATTGCGGCCCTGCACATAACCGTTGGTCTGATTCAATTGATTCAAAGCACACGGCACATCCATTTGAAAATAACCGGCCGATTGGTTGATGGTGCCGACGACGATATTCGTGCGCTGCAACAACGTGCCGCCGTTGATCCAGACGGACGGCGTAAACATGACGAGACTTTCCACCGCGAGCGAACCGCTGATGACTTGGAGCGAATTGGGCGTGGGTGCCGTGAATCCGCCGGCTGCCGCAAACGTGATGACAGATCCGCCATCCACCGTCATCGGCGTAGTCGAACCAACGGTGATACTGCCCGCGTTGGTGCCGGTCGCGCCATAGAATTGCAGCAGCGTGCCGTTGCCATTGATGGAGCCGAAATTCGCAAACGTCGAACCATTGACGGACAACGTGCCCGCCGAGGCCCCGATCGTGCCGGAGTTATTCAGGTAGCAGCCATTGAAATAGAAAACGCCCGCGCCGCCACTCTTGGTAAACGCGCCGTAATTATTCCACGTCGGCGTGGGATACGAACTGGAGTAATAGGAATAATACGCCGGGCCCGCCGCCGTCATATTCACCGTGCCCACGTTGTTGATCACGGAACCGAAGCCGCGTAAAATACAACTACCCGACCAGTTCCACGTGCCGAGGTTGTCAATGCCGTAGCCTTGATTCGCGGGAGCAAAATAGTAAAGCGATTTCTCCCCCGCGCCCAAAAGATTGAACACGCCATTCGTCGGGATGATAAGTTTATCGCCATTCGTGTTCGCGTAGAGAGCGCCATCCGTCCACGCAAAGTTGGTGACGGTCAACGTGCCGCCGCGCAAAGTGCCGTTGGTGAGATTGTAAGTGTTGACGCCCGTCGCCAGCGTCAGCCACCAGGTGCCTGCGGATTGGTTGATGTTGCTCACCACGTTGGGCACCTGTTGATATAACGTGCCGCCATTGATCCACAAAGCAGGCGTGGTCAGATTCAGCGTTTGCAGATAAACCGTGCCGCTGGGAATACGAATGGAATTCGCCGTCGGCGCCGTGATCACCCCGTTCGCTCCCCAAGTGCTCTCGGAAGAACTGTCGTTTAATAAAGTCGCCGCCGCGCCAACGATGATGGCCGCGCTGTTCGTAAACTTCGTGCTGCTCTCAAACGTGCAAGTGCCCGCTTGCACATTCAGCGTGCCGGTGTTGTTGACGATGGCTCCGTTGAAGGAGAAGGCTCCGGCCCCGCTGGACTTGGTGAAGGTGCCGTAGTTATTCCAGCGCGGCGTAGGATACGCCAATGAGTAATAAGAGTAATAGGTGAGCGTCGGGGCCGTGAGCGTCACCGTGCCGTAATTGTTCACGGTCGAACCGAAGCCGCGCAAGATGCACGCGCCCGACCAATTCCATGCGCCGTAGTTATCCACGACGTAGCCCTGCGTGGCGGAACCCAAATAATAGAGCGATTTCTCCCCCGCACCGAGCAGGTTGAACACGCCGTTCGTCGGGATGATGATTTTATCGCCGTTGGTCAGCGCGTAGAGCACACCGTCCGTCCACGCGAAATTCGTCACGGTCAACGTGCCGCCGCGCAAGTCGCCGTTGGTCAGATTGTAAGTGCCCAAGGCGCAGGCCAGCGAAAGTTGAAACGTGCCGGAAGATTGATTGACCGTCGGCACGGAAATAGCCGCCTGCTGCGAGACCGTTGCGCCCGCAATCAAAATGGATGGTGAGGTGATTCCCGCCGAGGTGATGCTCGCCGCGCCCCCGATGAACCGCAGGCTGTCCGCCGTGGGCGCGCTGACCAGACCACCCAGTTGGAGCGTGCCACCATTGAAGATCATCTGGCTCGCCGCCCCGAGATTCAAAGTGCCCGTATTCGTAGCGGTCACCAGCGTCAGCGCGAGACTGCCGGAATTGATGTTCACGGTTCCCTGATTGCGAAAACGGGCGGAGGAAATCAGTAGTTGTCCGCTGCCCCCGTTTTTATTCAGCGTGCCATAATTATCAAACCCCACTGCTGCGCCGCTGGAAAACGCAAACGTCTGGTCATTCGTCAGGGTGAGCGTGCCGGAATTGTAAAACGTCGCGCCCGCGCTGACCGTGGGATTCGCGCCATTCCATGCGCCCGCGTAGCTGTAATTTCCCAGCGTCACGCCGCTCAATGATTTCGCCCCCGCACTCGTCATGGTGAAAAGGCCGACACCCGAACCCGCGCGCACTTCGCCGCCGCCATCAATTGTGCCGGCGGTCCAGTTGAAATTTCCGTTCGCCGTCACCAACCCGCGCACGGTCAACGAACCCGCCGCCAGATTGAACACCGTATTCGTTTCCCACGTCGCGTTGGTGAGCGTCAACGAACCCGCCGCCAAATTCAACGTGCGGATGCCCGTGGCGTTCGTATCCGCCAGCCCCATGTAAAGGGTGTCCGCGCTGACCGCATTACTGATGCTCACGGTAAACGTGCCGCTATTGGTGATCCACACTTTATCCGCTGGCCGGGGCACACGCGCGGGCAGCCAGTTCGTCGCCACATTCCAATCGCCGCTGCTCGCGTTGGCCCACACCGTATTAGACGCGGCATAGACGGTTTTGTCTTTGCCTTCCGCGCCCGCCGTGACGATGGCCGCCACTTCCGTATCCGCCAAAGCCCGGTTGTAGATGGAAACTTCATCCAATTGTCCACCAAAGAACAACGCCCCTTCCGCGCTGCCGATCGTTAAAGGCCCGTTCGCATCGGGCACCGCCCGGCTGTCCGAGTTCGTGGCGAACGCGCTGCCGTTCACGTAGAAAACGTAGTTGGTGGATTTGCGCGTGACGGCGAGGTGATACCATTGGTTCAACGTCGGCGCGAACGCATTGGTGCCGATGAACGCAGCCCCGGGCGTGCCGTTGATGTGAAATTGGAGCGACCCGTTGTTTACCCAGAAAATCCATTTGTTCTGCGCGCCGCCGCCGGTATCGCTCGCCACCAAGGCGCGTTGGCCGTTGGTAGCGGTGAAGTTCGCCCACAGTTCAATCGTGAATTCGTTCGTGCCAAACGCCCAGGCCGAACTGTCGGCTGCCTGCACTGTGTCGTTCACGCCGTCCAGCGCGAACGCGGCATTCACTTGCCCGGTGGCGTAAGTCGCGCCGTTCGCGAGCGTCACGTTATTGGCGTTCACGAGATCCACCACGTTGCTGTCCCCCGTCCACCAACCGACCAAGCCGCTCGGCGGGGTGAGCGGGGCGGCCACCGCACCGCGAATCCCTGCCAATAAGCACAACAACATGGGCAATAACCGGATTAATGACAGCGTCAAATGATGGTGGGGGTGCATAGTTTTTGCGTGGGTGAAACTTGGCTTGGTGTTTTTGAAAATCCGAGCGCGGACAATAATTTTTTTTGCACTCGCCGACAATCTTAAATTCCTTCTCACTTAGATTAGTAATGCTCCTGCCCCGTTAGAACCTTGACCCTCCCGCGCATTCACCCTAGCCTCGCAGTTCGATGGGGAGCCAACCGGCCGTCCGCAGGGACGACGAAGGCTGAGAGTTCGGCGCGGAACGCCGGAGACCCGAAAAACTGATCCAGGTAATGCTGGCGTAGACTCCTAACGGAGGGCCAATTGGCCGATTCTTCAAAAGCATTCCCAAAATCACCCGAGAGCCGCTCTCAACTCTCAACTTAGAACTATCAACTAATTTATGATCGCATCCAAAGAATCATTCGAACCGCACAGCAGCGAACAACTGCCCGCCTCCAAAAAAGTTTTTGTGGAAGGCACCATCCACAAAGACATCCGCGTGCCGATGCGCGAGATCGAGGTGAGCGACACCAAGTCTTACACCGGCGCGATCGAGAAGAATGCCCCCGTGCGCGTCTATGATTGCAGCGGTCCGTGGGGCGATCCCGCGTTCACCGGCACATCCGACGAAGGTTTGCCCGCGCTCCGCCGCGACTGGATTCTCAAGCGCGGCGACGTGGAGGAATACCACGGTCGCGAAGTGAAGCCGCAAGACAACGGTTATCTCTCCGGCAAACACGCCGAGTTCGCGAGCGTCGCGGAGAAAAATCGCCTCGTGGAATTTCCCGGCCTCAAAGGCAGCCGCCGTCGTCCGTTGCGCGCCAAGGCGGGCAAGGTTGTCACGCAGTTGCAATATGCCCGCGCCGGCATCATCACGCCGGAGATGGAATTCATCGCCATCCGCGAGAACATGGGCCGCGCAAAAATCTCGGACATGGCAAATGACATCATTCGCACCGACCTCAATAAGCAGCACTCCGGTTCCAGCCAGCTTGCGGGCAGCGAATACACGCCGTCCGTCTTCCGCAAATTTCCACAGCGCATTCCCGCCGAGATCACGCCGGAATTCGTCCGCAGCGAAGTCGCCGCCGGGCGCGCCATCATTCCAGTGAATATCAATCATCCGGAGAATGAACCGATGATCATCGGCCGCAACTTCCTCGTGAAGATCAACGCCAACATTGGCAACAGCGCCGTCGCGTCGAGCATCGAGGAGGAAGTCGAGAAGATGCGCTGGGCCACCAAGTGGGGCGCGGATACCGTCATGG
>CAIWFB010000319.1 GCA_903911825.1 uncultured Verrucomicrobia subdivision 3 bacterium | reverse complement strand
TCGTCGCGGCCTCGCGCACGATCTCCGGCAACTCCACACCCAACGCCGGATTTTTCAGGAGATAGCCACGGCGGAGCGCGAAATTAAACAGCGTCCTCACGTCGCCTAAATATCCGTGCTGCGTCTTAGGTTCCCACTGTGAGGAATGCAGCCACGTTTCAACATCGGCAATCGTGATGGCATTTACAGAAGTTTGCGCCCGTCCGTAGGAGAATTTTTTCAGTGAGTTCCGCAAGGCCCGCAAATATCTATCAGAGCGCCCGGAGCGCGTTTTGGTGATGAGGAATTCATTGATTAACTCCACGAGGGAAAGCGTATCGGTGAGGGGCGTAGCTACTATGGGAGGCGGCGAAGCGGCGGCACGAAAAACCCCTGACCCGTTTGCACTCGCCAAAATTTGCAGTTGGCGACCGATCTCCGCGAGTGCATTCCAAACCTGATGCTCAACTGGGGCGACAGGTTGAGCGACAGGTGCGTTTTGAACGATCTTACGCAATGCCTGTAAATTAGTGGTCGGAGCGACAGGATTTGAACCTGCGACATCTTGCTCCCAAAGCAAGCGCTCTACCGGGCTGAGCCACGCTCCGACACGCGCCCATATTCCCATGATTTCGCGGCGGCGCAATGAAATTCCCGGCCAAGTTCTGCCTCGACGATTTTGCCATTCGCAGCTAATTTGCCCGCATGTCAAAGGAATCGAACGGTTCTCCCGGTGGCGAACCCCGCAAAAAAATTAATCTCCGGCGCCCCGACGTGATGGAGGCTGTGCAAGCGCAAGTTTTATCGCATTATCGCAGCGAATTAGTGGAAAATATCCGCGCTAACGGCGGCGTGCTTGCAGCAGGCGGCCTCACGGTGCGCCTCGCGAAAGAATTTGGCTTCTGCTACGGCGTGGAACGCGCCATTGATCTCGCCTACGCCGCCAAAAAATATTTCTTCGAAGTCTCGCCGCAGACGCCCATTTACATGCTCGGCGAAATCATTCATAACCCCGAAGTGAATGATCAGATTCGCAATATGGGTATTCAGATCATTTCGCATAAGCCAACGGAACAGGAACTATCCGCCCTCAAGTCTGGCGATGTCGTCATCATTCCCGCCTTCGGCACCGAAGTTGGCACGCGCAAACAACTCGAAGCCATCGGCTGCGAAATGGTGGATACGACTTGCGGTGACGTGATGAGCGTCTGGAAACGCGTGCGTCAATACTCCAAAGAAAACGTCACCAGCATCATTCACGGTAAAGCGAAACACGAGGAAACCAAAGCTACCACGTCGCAAGCCCGTGCTTACGGCAGCGGCCATTACCTCGTGGTCTTCAACCTTGGGGAAACCGATTACGTCTGTAACTACATTCTGAGCGGCGGCGATAAACAGGAGTTTCTGCAAAAATTTGAAGGCGCCTATTCCGCTGGCTTTGATCCTGATCTCCATCTGCAAGCCGTCGGCGTCGCCAACCAGACCACGATGTTGCGCGGCGAAACCGAAGAAGTGCAACGGCGTTTCAAAGCCGCGATGGAAAAGAAACACGGCGCGGAAAAAGCCGTGAACCATTTCCGTTTCTTCGACACCATTTGCGGGGCGACGCAAGACCGGCAGGATGCGCTGGAAAAAATGCTCCTCAATCCACCCAACCTCCTCATCGTCGTTGGTGGCTATAATTCTTCCAACACCTCGCATCTCGCGGAAATGGGCGAAGCCAAGTTGCCGACCTATTTCATCAAGAACGCCACGAAGATGGTTTCCGATCAGCTCATCGTGCATTACAACCAGCACATCAAAGCTGAGGAAGAAACCGCCAACTGGTTGCCCGCTGGTAACCTCAATGTCGGTATCACCGCTGGCGCCAGTTGCCCTAACAATCTTATCGAAGACACCATTCGCCGATTGTTTGAATTGCGCGGCATCTCCGTTCAGGAATTGCTCCCCAAAACAAAATGATTCATTTTATATTGACAAAAGATGCAATTTGAATCAATTTAACCGCATGAGAATTACCGTTGAAATAGACGAGAAAACCTTGGCGGAATTATTGAAAGTCACGGGGCAGACCAAAAATAGTCCGGCCGTTGCGTTCGCCGTTCGGGATTTTATCAATCGCAAAAAATCCAAAGACTTTGGCCGGATGTTACGCGAAGGCACGTTTGACTATCCGGCCACCAACCTCGAAATCGAGCAGCGGGATGTTTGAGGTTGTTTATGGTGCTTATAGATTCATCCGTGTGGATTGAGGCATTGCGTCGCGATGGTCGGCTGGACGTGAAGCTAGCGTTGGAAAATCTGTTAGAGGAATACGAAGCGGCTTGGTGCGGCCCGGTGAAACTGGAAGTGCTCGGCGGTGCCCGACCCCAGGAACGCAAAAAACTGGAGGAGCAGTTCAGTTGTATCCCTTATTTTCCCATGACCGACCCTGCGTGGGATTCTGCTAAAGCGCTCGCGTGGCGGCTGCGGGATAAAGGTTGCACAGCACCGTGGAACGATATTTTGATCGCGTCACTTTCTGTGAAGGCCGAGTGCCGCATTTATGCCGTAGATAAACACTTTCAACTGATGTATGAATCCGGTGCCGGAATCGTGTTGTACGAACCGGGTTACGGCGGAAAATACAATCCCAACTAAATTTATGCCTCGCACTTGCGCCGAACTTGAAAAAATTGAACGCCAGATTCTCGCGCCCTACGCACAGTTCAGTGGCGACACGCGGGGCCGTAAATACAAGGAAGCACCGCCCGAATGGCGCACCCAGTATCAGCGCGACCGTGACCGCGTCATTCATTCGCGCGCCTTCCGCCGTCTCGAATACAAGACGCAAGTT
Source organism: uncultured Verrucomicrobia subdivision 3 bacterium (assembly GCA_903911825.1). Lineage (GTDB taxonomy): Bacteria > Verrucomicrobiota > Verrucomicrobiia > Limisphaerales > UBA11358 > UBA11358. The sequence goes on along the minus strand of CAIWFB010000319.1, from coordinate 5,681 downwards.
TTTCTTAACGGCACTGGCGACCATCTCCGCACCCGGCTCACGCATACGATGGAAGTCGCCGCCATTTCGCGGAACATCGCCAGCGCGCTGAGCCTTAATTCCGATCTCGCCGAAACCATTGCCCTCGCCCACGACCTCGGCCATTCGCCCTTCGGCCACAAGGGCGAAACGGTCCTCGCCCGCTTAATGAAAGGCCACGGGGGCTTTGAACACAATCAACATAGCCTTCGCATCGTCGAAGAATTGGAGCAAAAATACCCTAGCTTCAATGGCCTGAATCTTTCCTGGGAAGTCCGCGAAGGTCTCGCCAAACATTTCACCGCATACGATCACCCCGGTAAACGCAAAGGGTTCGATGCAAAAAATTCCTCGCTCGAAGCGCAGATCGCCAACCTCGCAGATGAAATCACTTATTACAGCCACGACCTCGACGACGGTTTAGATTCCGGTTTGTTGACTGAAAAAGAACTCACTGCCAACGTCCGTGTTTGGGCCCACGCTGCTCAGCTCGTTAAAAAACAATACGGCAAACTCGCGGATGAATCCCGCCGCTACGTCACCATTCGCACCATCATTGATATGCAGATCCACGATGTCGTGGAGACCAGCGAACGGCTCATCAAAAAAGCGGGCGTGCAATCGGCTGACGAAGTCCGCCTCTGCGCCAAGCCGCTCGTGCAACACAGTGCCGAACGCAGCAAATTGAATCTCGAACTGCGCCACTATCTTTACAAAAATCTTTACTACAATCCCGTCGTTCACCAACCCAACCAGCGCGCGGTAAAGCTGCTCGGCGAACTCTTCAAATACTTTCTCAAGCATCCGAAAGAAATGGGTGCAAGCTCCAAGAAGCGCCTCAAAAAACTGGGCCTGCACCGCACGGTTTGCGATTACATCGCAGGCATGACTGATCGCTACGTGATGCAGGAATCTGAACGCATCTTCGGCAAGAAGTTCGATATCGTTTAAGTTTTCAAGTCACCCTTCACCGCCTTGAACATCGCAAGGCAAAGGTCGCGTTGTTCCTCGTGCAGCACAATGCGTGGGCAATACTTTGAGCGCGACAGCAAGAGTGGATTTTCCCACGGCTGGTGCACCAAATCATCCGAAAAATCTTTCAGTTCGGGAATCCAGTGCCGGACGAATTTCCCTTCCGCATCAAACTTCTCCGCCTGCGATACCGGATTAAAAATCCGGAAATACGGAGCCGCATCCGTGCCCGTGCCCGCGCTCCATTGCCAGCCGCCATTGTTCGCTGCCATGTCGCCATCCACGAGTTGCCGCATGAAATAGCGTTCGCCCAATTGCCAGTTGACCATCAAATCTTTCGTCAGAAACATCGCCACGATCATGCGCAGCCGATTGTGCATCGTGCCGGTGGCATTGAGACAACGCATCGCTGCATCCACAATTGGATAACCCGTTTTGCCTTCGCACCACGCTGCGAAATGTTCCTGATTGTCTGACCACTTCAGCGCATCGTATTCCGGACGGAACGCGCCTCGGGTGACGTGCGGAAAGTTGTGCAGCACCTGCGCGTAAAACTCGCGCCAGATGAGTTCGTTCAAGAAAACTTCGCAGCTCGGCTTCTGCGCGGGCGCAGCTTTCTCCCGTGCTTTGGCCAACTCTGCCAAAATTGTGCGAATGCCAATCGTCCCCGCGCGCAGGTGCGGCGAGAGATTTGAACCCCCGTCCACAGCCGGAAAATTCCGCGCCGTGCCGTATTCATAAACCGGTGCCGCCATGAACTTGCGCAATAATTCTAGCGCCGCGCGCTCGCCACCGGGTGGAATCGTTTGCGTGAGCGGATAACCACATTCATCTGGCGATTTCGGCAGCGCATCCGATTTGAAAACGGAAATTTCAGATTTCAAATTCCGCGCGGGAAATTTTGGGCGCGGCGCAGGAATCGTTTTCGCCTTCCACGCTTTGGAATACGGCGTGAACACCGTGTAAGGTTTGCCGGAGAGATTGAGCACTTCCACTTCCTCCCAAACTACCGCGTCTTTGAATAACTCAAACCCCACGCCCACATTGAGCAACGCCGCCGTGATACGTTCATCGCGTTTTTGCGTGTATGGTTCGTAGCGTTTATTGGCGAAGACCGCTTGCGCGCCGACTTCTTGGGCGAAGGCGGGTAAAATTTCCTCTGATTTACCACAGCGAATGATGAGCGTATGTCCGAGTTCAGCAAGATTTTTGCGAAGCGATTCGACGGATTACAATAGAAATGCCAGCCGCCCTGCCCCGACATCCGGCCCCGTGCGAAAGGCATCTTCAAAGATGAATAATGGGATGACTGTCTCCGCACGCTTCGCCGCCTCGCTCAACGCAACGTTGTCGCTCACGCGCAGATCTCGCCGGAACCAATGGATAATTTTTTTCACGCGCGAAAATTAGGCCAAGTTTCTAGCGGGCGCAAATGATTCGGGCGCGAATCAATTGGCATTGCGCGGCGGAATTTGTTTTAAGCCGACTTCCTGCGCGATGTCGCGGAACTCTTCGTGACTGACCGTTTCAAGCTGCTTGCCACGTGCCTTGAGTTTCTCGTTGATCTTGATGGCGTGCTCCGTCATTTGCTCGTGCGTGTCTTTGGAGCCGCCGACGAGCAGAAAGTTATCGCCCTTCGTCACGCGCTTGTGGCCGTCGGAATCTAATCCGAGGCCGAGCAGCGCGGCTTTGCGTTTAGGTTTTTTGGCGTTGGCCATGTCAGAAACGTAAGGGCCGTTCGCAAGCTGGTCAAGAACGGCACAACAGTTTCAATATGCGAAATCAAATCAGGCGTTCGCGTCCGTTTCTGGCCGGCCGTTCTGGGCAAGCGTTGAAGCTATGCGACAATCACACTTCAGTGATAATCGTGTCAGCGTGTTCGTAGCCGGGAGCGCAGCAGCAGAGGAGATGCAAGATTTCGCCACCGACATTCCAAATCTTATGTTTTTGGCCAGGCGGAATGGCGATGGCGTCTCCGACTTTCACGTCGCGAAGTTCGCCTTCAATGCGCATTCGGCCGACGCCTTGAGTGATGTAATAAATTTCTTCACACACCGGATGAAAATGTTCCAGCGTTGCGCCGCCAACCGGGATGCGTGCTTCGGCGAGGCTTTGGTTGCGGATGGCGGAGTTGCGATGCGCGAGCAGTTCGCGGATTTCCGAGCCGTCCACGGTGATGAACGAGGGAACTTCGTTGAGGTTTTTTATATCCATAAAATTTCAGAGTTAAAAACTTTCAGGCAATTTGAAAAATTTAGCCCAGTCCACCTGCCCGACCAGCACACCGGCGCAAATCAAAATCATCGCGGCGCAAAAGGTGGGCGTGATGGGTTCGTGCAAAGCGTAATGCACCCACACGGCGGTGGTGAGCGGGATAAAATTATTGAACAGCATCACCTGACTGGTGCGCCAGTGACGCAGCGCGGAATTCCATAGCGCATACGGCACCACGCCGCCGAAGAGAATGCAGAGCGCTTGCACACCCAAATGCGGCGCATCCACCAGCAGTCCTTGCCGTCCAACTTCGATGAGGCCCAGCGGCACCAGCCACACGCCGGACATCCACATCGAATGCGCAGCGACTTCAACCCCGGGAATTTTCTGGCTCAGGAAACGCGCCTGCCAACTGTAGTTCGCCCACATGATGCTGGCGGTGAGCCCCATGAATTCGCCCAGCAGATCGGATTTGCCGTTTTGCAAGGCGGGCCAAAATAAAACCACCACGCCGCCCAGCGCGAGCAAGGCAGCGGTGTAACGCCGCACACTGACGAGACTGCGGCGCGGACGTTCTTCCGCGAGCAACGCCCAGATGGGCGAGGCCCCGAGATACAACGCCACGTGCGATGCCGCCGTCAGATGCAGCGCCCAACAGAACGGCAAGATATAAGCCGCGAGCCCCAAGCCGCCGCGCAACCAAAGCTGTGGCCAAAGCCCGCGTTCAATGGGCTTGAATTCGCCCAGCAACTTCGTGAAACGCAGCACCGCCAACAGAATGGCCCCCGCGACCAGGAAGCGCGTGCCGCCCGTCCAAATCGGTGGCCACGCGCCCAGGGCCGGGCTGACGAGCCATTTCGTCCCCGCATTGTTGCCACCCCACAAAATGACGGTGAGCAGCAAGCCGCCGGCGATGGCCGTATTATTTTTCTTCTCCAACACGCGGCGAAGTTAATTCAAAGCGGTAAAGTTGCGAATGAATTTTCTTTGACCACGACCACCGGCGATTTAATTTTGCGCATGAATCATTCACCCGGTTTTCTAAAAATTGTCGCCGAAGCCCAGACGCGCATTCGCGAAATCTCCGTAGATCAAACCCGCGCCTGGCTCGCGCAAAATCCCAAGGTCGTCCTGCTCGATGTGCGCGAAGATTCCGAATGGCTCGCCGGTCACGCGGCGGAAGCCGTGCATCTGGGCAAAGGCGTTTTGGAGCGCGATCTGGAGAAAATGTTTCCCGATGTGAACACGGAAATCATCATGTATTGCGGCGGCGGTTTTCGTTCCGCGCTCACCTGCGATGTGGCGCAAAAGATGGGCTATCGCAGCGTGCATTCGCTCATCGGCGGTTACAAGGCGTTGGTCGCAGCGGGCTGGCCGATGAAATAACCAATCACAACTTGACTTCCCGCTGCGGCTGAATTGAAATCCTCCGCACTGAAATGAAAATTTTGGAGAAATTTTCGCAACCGCGCAACCGCGCAACCGCGCAACCGCGCAATAAGCGCAATAAGCGGCGGAATCCCTTCGCCGTTTTTCCTCCTGTCGGCGCGTTCGAGCCAGTTTTTTTGTGCCCCCAAAAGTCTCGCGGACGTTTCGAGCGCCTTCTCAGGCTCCCGAAAATCTTGCCTGAAGGCTTCGTCCCCACTTTTAGACTCCCAAAAAAACCGCTCGAACGCTTCGACCGCGTTTTTCGGCTCCCCAAGAAGTCGGTCGGACGCTTCGACCGTATATTTTTGCTCCCCCAAAGGTCGCCCGAAGCCTCCGACACGGTTTTTTGGCTCCCAAAAATTGTCATCGAACGCTTCGACCCCGATTTTTTGGTCCAAAAAAACGCGGTCGAACGCTCCCAAGCCGATTATTTTCAGCCACTTAACCAATAACCACTGAAAACCATGCCCAACATCACTCCTGAAAGCTACGACCCTCTCGTGCAACTCCTCGAAGACGCCGCCGATGGTGCCCATACCTACGGCGCCGCCATCGGTTTGGTGCATAATGACGAGACCCACCTCCGCGCCGACCTCATTGCCCTCGTCGGCAAACCCGCTGGCCCCGGCGGCGTGCCGCCCGCCGTGCCCGGTTTCAAGTCGTTGTGGAATGCCGCCCAGACCAACAAATCGGCCAAGACCGCCGCCCTCCGCACCGCCCAGAGCAATGCCCGCCTCTACGTTCGCACCTGCATCCGCTCCCTTTTTCCCGTGCTCGGTGAAAGTTGGAATGCCGATTGGAACGCCGCTGGTTTCACCGGCGGTTCGCTCGCCGTGCCCACCAACCCCATGACCCTGCTCCAGCAGATGCGCGCTTACTATATTGCCAATCCAACCCGCGAAAGTGTGGTGCAAGGCATCAATTGCAACGCCGTTACTTGCGAAGCCACCGCCCAAGGCCTGAGCACCGCCGAATCTGCCAGCAACCAGAGCAACACCGATTCCGGCATCGCCAAGAGTAATTATGAAAACGGCATCGCCGCCGCCCGC
>CAIWFB010000318.1 GCA_903911825.1 uncultured Verrucomicrobia subdivision 3 bacterium | reverse complement strand
GATGCGCCCAGTAGGCATTAAAAATCAGCAACGCGCCCAAACTCGCACCGGTCAACAGGCCGTGCGAATTGAAATGCTCCATGCTCACGACGCACCAACTAGTGGCGAGCGCAGCGCTGGCGAACGAGAAAAATTTCAGCACGACGCTCTGCCGTTGTGAGCCAAGGACGAACAGCACCACGCTTTCCACACCGAGCACGAGCGCGAGTTGGAAGCCGGCAAATTTAGTGATGAAACCGAGCGTGACAAGCAGCAAGCCTTGCGTGAGGTAGGCATTTTTCGAGAGTGGTTCTTCCGGCAACATTTTTTTAGCGACACCCGCCAGCGCGAGCAGAACAAGGCCGTAGCCGAGGGAAAATTTCCAGAAGCCGCCCGTATGGACTTGCAGCATCGTCAGCAAAAAGAGCGCGAAGAAAGCGCCGTTGTTCAGCGTGAGAAACGCCGAGCGATTCGCGCCGGAAAGCTTTTCGCTCTTCGACAAAAAAGTGGCGACGGTGAAGACCAACCAGTAGCACGCGAGAAACATGGCACCGAATTGGAGGCGTTCATCCGGCGCGGCCCAACGCCAGCCGTCAGTGTGAAGAAAACGCCAGAAAGCGTAACCAACGTAGCTGGTGATCAATCCGGCAAACGACAATTTGGCCCAGCGATTACGGACGAGAAAGACGACGGCGGCGACGGTGAGAATCAGATTCGAATAAAGCGTAAAGTCGCCGACACGCGTGATGACCGAGCTGTAAAAGGCGAGGCCAACGGCGAAGAGCGCCATGACTTCGGATTTGCGCCAATCCGCGATCCACGCAATAACGCCCGCCCACAGCAGAAGCAAGGTGCCGTCGAGTAAAGCGCTTTCGATGATGCGCAACGGCGGAATGTGATGCGCCGCGTAGGTTGTGAAATAAACAGCCGCCAAACCGCCTGCGAAGAGCACTTGCGCGTAATTTTTCAGCGAGTCTTTGGCCGCGCGCCGTTGCCACCACGCGCCCGCGCCCAGGAGAATTCCGCTGGCGACGTAAAGCAGAGAAATTTTTCCCGCCGGCCCGAGTTTGCCGACGATGTTGTGGTAAGCGTAGTTCGCAAAAAACGCGAGACCGGTGAGCAACATCACGATGCCGACACGCACCAACCAGAACGTGCCGAGTCGCATTTCGAAGGAGGCTTTTTCGGGCGGCGCGGACGACTCACTGTTGGGCGGCGGGTCGTTCTGCGTGGTGGCATAGGCGGGTTCAGCGGCGGGCTCAGCGCTAGCGAAGCTGGCTGGTTGCTGACGCAAAATGAACGGCGGCGGCATGATGATGGGCGGCTCAGCCAGCGGCGCTTCAGCCACGGGCGAAATCAACGGCGGCGGCGGAAATGGCGGCGGAACGACTGGTGTGGCGATCGGTTCTTCGGCCAGAACACTCGCTAAGTCGGCCGTGAAATTTTCCGCGCGGGTTTTGAGCGGCGGCAGATTCGCGGGTTTGAATTCTGGCGCGGGCGCACTGGCTTGAGCGGTGTCTTGGGCTTGCTCCAAACGCCGGAGCCGGGCTTGCACTTGCTCTAGGCGTTCAGTGAGTTCGCGTAGGCGATTCTTAGCGCTGACAACGCTGGCGACGAGCCAAATGACGAGAATGATCGGGCTGGCGACCAGTAAAGTGATGATTAATTCCATAACCGGTTCCTGCTGATGCGCCGCGCCGAGGTGGAGCGCGGCCAGTTGACTTCAAATTTCACGCCGCCACTTTACTTGGAACCGGTCAGCCCGCGTGAATTGAAAAAACTTTTCCGCAATCAATTCAAACGATGCTGGCGACTCAAGTCGTCGCCGGTTTGCCACTGAATAGACCCTTGAACCATGCCCATGCGGCGCGCAGACCGACGTCCCGGGTGCCTGCAAAATTGTAAATCTTGGCAATTTCCTCTTCGTGGCCAACGTAGCGTGGCGGGAGCAAAATAATGGTTTTGGCGACGCCGCCTTCGATACGGAGAATTTCGGAGTAAAAAATTCCGCGACCCGTTTCATATTGGCCAGCGGGCAAAATGATCGTGCGTTGCGTCAAAACTAGCCACGGACGGAAGTTGAAAACGATTTCACCCGTTTCCGTGCGGACGAGGCGGCCGTAGGTGCGCGCGGGAACTTTTTGCATTTTGGTGCTGAGAAACATTTTGTTCGCCTTGGCTTCCGGGCGAAAGCGATTTTTGCTGCGGGTGATAAATTCCCACACGAAGAGCATCCCAAAGTGCGAAAGACGAAAGGACCAGCCAGCGATAAGGTAGGAAATCAAAATGACGATGACTGCCCACGCCGCGCCGATCCATGGATTGACGAAGGAAGTTCCCACGACGCTGGCCAAAATGGCGGTGCGAAAACCTTTGAGCGCGGCGTCTACGGTGGAAAACGGACTTAACAGGATGAGAATATTGATGGCGTTGGAGGCCAGAAAAACAGTCACAAACACGGCCATGGCAACGGGAATCATCAGCGCATTATAGAGCCAGTGCAGATCCAGCGTCGCAAAACCTACGGCGGCGAGCGCGGCGCCCGGCCCGGCATCGGGTGTCGCTTGAAAAATAGAAGCGGCAATCGGCACGAATGCGCCCGTCGCCACGAGGCCGGAGACCTTGTGCTCCACTGTTTCGGCGACATCAAAGGGCTTTTTCAATGCCGTCGGCACGGCGATGCCCACGGTGTCCTTCAAGAAACACGCGCCCACCAGTAATAATGCTGGCACCCAAAACAGCGGATTGGCAAACCACGGGAGGGCTGCCTTTTCGGCGTCATTTTTAGCTTTGAAGTAATCATACGCGCCCACCGCGCTAACGCCGAGCAGCGGAGAAATGGCCACGCCGGTGATTAAAGAAACGGTCTCGCAGAGTTTTTTCGCCTGCGGATTCGGGTCAGCGGCTTTTTGAGTGGTCACCGCTGCCGAAGCCACCCAAGGCAACAGCATCAGCACATTCAAGAGGATGAAAAATCTGAACTTCTTCATGCGTCATCATTTCGCCAAGGTGGCTAGCCTGTAAAGCCCAATCCAATTAAATCCAAATCGCCTATTGACTTCGAACCTCTGTTTGATAGATTCCGCGTCCCTTTGTAGGGATTTTGAAATGAAAACGCATTTGCCGAAAGTTAATTTAGATCAGCGCAAGTGGCACGTCATCGATGCCGATGGTGTGGTGCTTGGCCGTCTCGCTGTGCAGGTCGCCGATATCCTGCGCGGCAAAAACAAGCCCGTTTATACCGCGCATCTCGATGCCGGCGATTTTGTCATCGTCGTCAACGCCGAGAAGGTTCGCCTGACCGGTAAAAAAGAAAAAGCCAAGGAATACATGAGCTATTCCGGTTGGAAGGGCGGCGAAAAATATCGCACCGTCGAACAAGTGCGCGAGGCCAAACCTGAATTTCTCATCGAACACGCGGTCAAAGGCATGATTCCCAAGAATCGCCTCGGTCGCGTGCTCATCACCAAGCTGAAAGTTTTCAAAGGTCCGAAGCACGATCACGACGCGCAAATGCCCGCCTTGCTCAAAGCCTCTAACTAATTTTTTTGTATGGCTAAAACCACCACTATTGAATTTCTCGGAACTGGTCGTCGTAAGACTGCGGTTGCCCGCGTTCGGATCGCTGCTGGCACCGGCAAGATCACCATCAACCGCCGTCCGTTTGAAAGCTACTTTCCGTTGGACACCCAACGCAGCGTTGTGACCCAACCTTTGACCATCACTGCCACCGCCGACAAGCTCGATGTGCGCGTGAATGTCCAAGGCGGCGGCCCGAACGGCCAAGCCGGTGCGACGCGCCACGGTATTTCCCGTGCGTTGTTGAAATTTGACGCCAACCTTCGCCCCGCTCTGAAAGCGGAAGGTTTCCTTACCCGCGATCCCCGCGAACGCGAACGTAAGAAATACGGCCAACCGGGTGCGCGCGCGCGCTTCCAGTTCAGCAAGCGTTGATCCGCTGCGAACTTTCAAAACCCGCTGGCTCACGCTGGCGGGTTTTTTATTTTGGCCATTTCGAGCCGGTGACTAGACTATTCGGTCACAAGGCGGTTGCTGTGACAAATTTTCGTGTAGTTCAGGTGGTTCGCCGTTAAATTTTAGAAAATGAAATCGAAGAAAGTCGCTATCGTTGGTGCGTCCGGGTATTCCGGAGAAATTCTGGTGCAGTTGCTACTGAACCATCCGCATGCGGAACTGGTCGCCGTTACCTCGCGTCAGAATGCCGGGCAAACGCTCGCGCAAATTTTCCCTAAATTCGCCAGTCATCCTAAGTCCAAAACGCTGCGGTTTGTTGACCCAAACGCCGAGCTGCTCGCGAAGCAGGCGGACGTGGTATTTCTCGCCTTGCCCCACGGTGTCGCGGCGGAATTTGCCATCCCATTACTGGCCGCCGGTTGCACCGTCATTGATTTGAGTGCCGACTTCCGGCTCAAGAGTCCGGAGATCTACAAAGAATTTTATGCGCACGACCATCCCGCGCCGGAATTACTGAAAAAATCTGTTTATGGCTTGCCGGAAGTGTATCGGGAAGCGATTAAAAAATCTCAACTCATCGCCTCACCCGGTTGCTACCCGACGAGCATTTTGCTGCCAGTGCTTCCGTTGCTCAAAGCGGGGCTTATCAAATCTGCCGGCATCATCGCCGACTCCATGAGTGGCGTCAGCGGCGCGGGACGGAAGGCCGAGATTGATTATCTCTTCTGCGAATGCAACGAAAGCGTCCGCCCCTACGGCGTGCCAAAGCACCGGCACTTGTCGGAAATCGAAGAACAGCTCTCGCTCGCAGCGGGCACGCCCGTCGTGGTCCAGTTCACCCCGCATTTGATTCCGGTCAATCGCGGCATTCTCACCACGCTGTATCTTGCACCGAGCGAACACTTCAACGATGCCGCGGGCGCAGCCCAAGTCGCGGAGAAAATTTCCGCGTGTTACCAAGCCGCCTACGCCAATGAACCGTTTGTGCGGTTGCTCGAAGGCAAAGCGTTGCCGGACACCAAAAATGTCGTCGGCACCAACACCTGCGAGATCGCGTGGCGGCTCGATCCGCGCACGGGACGGCTCATTGTCATGAGCGCTGAGGACAACATCGTCAAAGGTGCGAGCGGCCAAGCGGTGCAAAGCCTCAATCTCATCTGCGACTGGCCGGAAACCTCCGGCTTGGTTTAAGTTCGCAAGCCGCACCTTGCCGATTTGAAAGCTGCACCCGCCATCTGGAATGCCGCCGCCTACGCGGCGAATTCCACCGTGCAACAAAGCTGGGCGCGTGAACTCATCGCGCAACTCAAACTGCGCGGCGATGAACACCTCCTCGATGTCGGCTGTGGCGATGGCAAAGTGACCGCCGAAATTGCCCGCGCCGTGCCGCACGGTTCCGTGACCGGTATTGATGCCTCGGCGGAAATGATCGCGTTTGCGCAAAAGACGTTTCCGCCAGCGAAAATTCCCAATCTGAAATTTCAAATCGCTGATGCGCGCGAAATCCATTCCCCCAAAAAACTCGATTTGATCTTCTCCAACGCCGCGCTGCATTGGGTGGATGACCACGAACAGTTTCTGCAGCACGCGGCCAAGGTGTTGAAACCCGGCGGACGCCTCGTGATCTCCTGCGGCGGCCAAGGCAATGCTCACGAGGTGTTTCTCGCGTTGCGGCCCGAGATGCGACTAAAGCGCTGGTGCCCTTTTTTCCGCAAGATGCCGTTGCCGTATTTCTTTTTTGCGCCCAGCGATTACGAAAAATGGTTGCCGAAGTTCGGCTTTCATATCCAACGACTCGAACTCGCGCCTAAAGAGGCGATTTACGACGGCGCGGCAGGTTTCGCCACGTGGCTGCGCACGACGTGGCTGCCGTTTGTGCAGCGCGTGCCGGATCATTTACGCGAAGAATTCATCGCCGCCGTCACGGCGCGGTATCTCGCCCGGCATCCGTTGGATGCGACCGGCCAAGTCCACGTCCGCATGGTGCGGTTGGAGATTGAGGCGGTTAAACTGTAATGATTCGTTCTAAATTTTCAGTTCAGATTTCGCACTCTGCGCTTTCCAACTCAAAACTAAAAATTCAAAATTCAAAAATAAATCTGAGATCAGCACATGAAATTGAAATTTAAGGAAATCCCCGGTTCTATCATTGCCGCCCAAGGCTTTCAGGCTAGCGGCGTGTTTTGCGATATCAAGCGCCTCGGCACTGGCAAAGGCTCCAACAAAGGTCCGAAGCGCGATCTCGCGTTGATTGTTTCCGAAACGCCGGCCACGGTAGCGGGCATGTTCACTACGAATCAGGTCTGCGCGGCGCCGGTCAAGGTCTGCGTTGAGCGCATGAAACAAGGCCAGGCTCAAGTCATCGTCGTGAACTCCGGCAATGCCAATGCCTGCACCGGCAAACCGGGCATGGCCGATGCGCGCGAGATGGTTGCGTTCACGGAACGCGCGTTGAACTTGCCGAAAGGCTTGGCGCTGGTGGGCTCAACCGGCCGCATTGGGGTCACTATGCCGATGGATAATATTCGGGCGGGCATCATTGAAGCCGCCACCTTGCTGGGCTCCGCCGTCGAGAACGCCGACCACGCGGCCGAAGCCATCATGACTAGCGATTCGCGCTCCAAGCAAATTGCGATCGAATTCAAACTCGGCGGTCAGACCGTGCGCATCGGCGGTATCTGCAAAGGTGCGGGCATGATCCAGCCCGGCATGAGCGCCACCGGCGCGCGACCGGCCGCACTGCCGCACGGGGGTTTGCACGCCACGATGCTGAGTTTCATCACGACGGACGCCGCGATTGACGCGAAAGTTCTGCAAGCGGCATTGCATGAAGCTGTCGCCCATAGTTTCAATCGGATCACCGTGGACGGCGACATGAGCACGAATGACACGGTGCTCGTTCTGGCCAACGGCTTGGCCGGTAATAAAAAGTTCGGCGTGAAGAGCGCGGAGTTTAAAGTGTTTCAGACCGCCTTAAATCACGTCGCGCTAGAGCTCGCGAAGAAAATTGTGCGCGACGGCGAAGGCGTGCATCGCGTCGTGACCGTGCGCGTAAACGGCGCGAAGACAATTCAAGACGCCGATGCCGCTGCGCGAGCGGTCGCGAACAGTGCGCTCGTGAAAACGAGTTGGCACGGGGGCGACCCGAATTGGGGCCGCATCATTGACGCCGTCGGTTATTCCCCCGCGACGGTGGTGGAAGCCAAGATTGATATCGGCTATTCCGCGAATGGGTCGAAGAAAATTCTCTGGAGCCTGAAACGTGGCCAGCCCACGAAGGCGACTTTCAAACAACTGTGCGCGGCGGTGGCGCCCAAGGAATTCGAACTCCACATCAACCTGAATCTCGGTAAAGCCAACGCCGTGATGTATGCCGCCGACTTGACCGAAGCCTACGTGGATTACAACAAGGGCGATGTGACCGACCCGACCACGCTCGGGGGTTAAGCGGTAGCTGCGGACGAGCGTCCGCTCATCTTCAAAAGTAAACGCCGACTTAAAAAACGCCGTCGCGGATGATTTTTGCGGCGGCGGAACACCTTTTTCCATCAGAGGGAGTCCTTTTTTATTCGGCAATATCGGACTTTCTAATGCTGAGACAGATTTTTCTGTCTCGGAGAGTATTCTTTGTGTCTAAAAGAGTATTCGTTCCATCTCGGAGAGTGTTCTTTCTGTCTCCGAGAGTATTCATTCCATCCGCGAGACACCTTTTTGGGTCTTTTCCATACGACGTTCTAATGCTGCTATGGAACTTTCCCTCTCCGAGACACTTCTTTCTGTCTCCGAGAGTGTTTCTGGTCTCCGCGAGCTACCTTTTTCCCTATCGGAGTGCGTTCTTGGCCTCCCCACTAGCCCCAATAAAAAAGCCGCTGGAGTAATCCAGCGGCTTTTGAGTTTAAGAATCTAAATCAATACGAGGCTTGCGCACCTTTGATGTTGGCTTTTTTCATCCACGGCATCATCGCGCGAAGTTTAGCCCCGGTCTTCTCGATCGGATGCGCTTCGCCTTTTTTGAGGAGTGCATTGTAGCGTTTGTAACCGCCTTCATATTCTGCAACCCAGTCTTTGGCGAACTTACCTTTTTGAATGTCTTTCAACGCCGCCGCCATGCGTTTCTTCACAGACGCGTCAATGATTTTCGGACCCACGCTGACGTCACCCCACTTGGCGGTTTCGGAGATGGAGAAGCGCATGCCGCTGATGCCGGATTCGTTCATCAGATCGGCGATGAGTTTCAACTCATGCAAACATTCGAAGTAAGCCATCTCGGGCGAGTAACCGGCTTCAACGAGCACTTCAAAGCCAGCCTGCACGAGTGCGCTCGCACCGCCGCAGAGCACGGTCTGTTCGCCGAACAAGTCGGTTTCGGTCTCTTCCTTGAAGTTGGTTTCCAACACGCCGGCGCGGGTGCCGCCAATGCCTTTGGCCCAAGCGAGCGCGATCTTCTTCGCATCTTTACCGGGGTTTTGATACACGGCGATGAGCGAGGGGACACCTTTGCCTTCGGTGTATTGACGGCGAACTGTGTGGCCGGGACCTTTCGGCGCGACCATGATGATGTTCACGTTTTTCGGCGGAACGATCGTCTTGAAATGGATGGAGAAACCATGGCTGAACACGAGGGTTTTGCCCTTGGTCAGATTCGGCTCAATGTCTTTCTTGTAAGCCGCGGCCTGCTTGGTGTCGGGCAAGGCGACCATGATGACGTCGGCCAGCTTCACGGCTTCCGCCGTGGTGACGACCTGGAAACCTTTTTCCTTCGCGACAGCGATGGATTTGCTGCCTTCGTAAAGGCCGATGATGACCTTGAGGCCGCTGTCTTTGAGGTTGAGCGCGTGGGCGTGGCCCTGCGAGCCGAAGCCGAGGATCGCCAGCGTTTTGTTTTTGAACACGCCGAGATCGGCGTCTTTGTCGGT
>CAIWFB010000317.1 GCA_903911825.1 uncultured Verrucomicrobia subdivision 3 bacterium | reverse complement strand
TGGCCGTCAAATCCATGGCCGCGTGCATCAGCGTGAAATTTTCGCGCCTGCAATTCACGCCGGATATGTTGCCCGCCGACGTCATCGGCACGCAGATTTACAATCCGCAATCCGGCGGTTTTAGCACGCGCAAGGGCCCAGTCTTCGCCAACCTCGTGCTCGCCGACGAAATCAACCGCGCGCCCGCCAAGGTGCAGAGCGCGTTGCTCGAAGCGATGCAGGAAAAACAGGTCACCATCGGCGACCAGACTTACAAGTTGGAAGAACCGTTTTTGGTGTTGGCGACGCAGAATCCGATTGAGCAGGAAGGAACTTATCCGCTGCCCGAGGCACAGGTTGACCGGTTCATGTTGAAATTGAAAATTGGTTATCCGAGCCGCGCGGAGGAGCGGCAGATTCTCGAAGTGATGGCAAAAACGAGCGGCACGCCCACGTGCAGCGCCGTCGTCACGCCGGCGCAAATCCTCAAAGCCCGCGAAATCATCAACGACATTTACGTGGACGACAAGGTGAAGGATTACATCGTGGACCTCGTCTGCGCCACGCGCGACCCGGACCACTACAAGATCGCGGTGAAAGATTTCATCCAGCTCGGCGCGTCGCCGCGCGCGACCATCGCGCTGACGCTGGCGGCCAAGGCCTACGCGTTCCTGAAAGGCCGCGGCTACGTCACGCCGCAGGACGTGAAAAGCATCGGCATGGACGTGTTGCGCCACCGCGTGGCCATCACCTATGAAGCCGAGGCCGAGGAAAAGACGAGCGAAACGGTCATCCAGAAAATCTTTGATGAACTGCCCGTGCCGTGAGCGTTTAATCAAACCGACACGCCAAAATGGCCTACGTTCTATCGGACAATCGCAAGAAGCCGGGTGACATTGTTTCCGCTTTCAGCAGATACAATGAATACTTGGGTTCTGTTAAAGATCGGTTTCCCAAGTCTGCGTATCAGTTGGCTTCTTCACCTTGGTATTTTGATTTTAGCAACCACCATTGCCCTCATGATTCTTGGTTGGAGAGTTTGACAATCAACGAGCCGTCAAAAGGCATTAGGCGGGAGATTCGGTCGGTCGAAATAGCTGTAAAACTTTTTGGCGCATACCACGATGGTTTCATTACGTTGAACTACTCCAAAGTGAAATCATATTCATTTAACAAACCTGCACAGAAGACAAGCGGCCACGGCGATTGGCTCTATGATGAATTCCGCTTGTCCGAGAGTGGCTTTGTTTTGCATGAAATTGAATGGCAGACAGGACGTTGGTTGATTGAATCCGCTGATATTGTTTTTGGCTGGATTCCAATTGAGAAAAATTCCGCCGCATGATTCCCCGCGAGATTCTCAAAAAAATCCGGCAGATCGAGCTGCGCACGAACCGCATCGTGACCGAAACGCTCGCGGGCCAATACCACTCCGTCTTCAAGGGTCAGGGCATGAACTTCGACGAGGTGCGCGAATACCAGCCCGGCGACGACGTGCGCGCGATTGACTGGAACGTCACCGCGCGGAT
>CAIWFB010000316.1 GCA_903911825.1 uncultured Verrucomicrobia subdivision 3 bacterium | reverse complement strand
ATTGCATGAACGCGCCTTCGGTGTATTTCATGATGTTGCCCTTGTGGACGAACGTCACTGATTTCTTCTTTTGCTCGATGGCGTATTCGATGGCCGCGCGCACGAGGCGTTGCGTGCCGGTTTTGGAAACGGGCTTGATGCCGATGCCGACGACTTCCGGCGTTTCACCGAAACGGATTTTTTTGAATTCTTTTGGGAAATTCGTCTTGATGAACTCTAGCGTTTTCATCGCCATTTCCTTGCCGGCTTCGAAATCAATGCCCGCGTAAATATCCTCCGTGTTCTCGCGGAAGATGACCATGTTCACTTTTTCGGGATGCTTCACGGGCGAAGGCACGCCGGTGAACCATTGCACGGGGCGCAGGCAGACGTAGAGATCCAGCATCTGGCGCAACGCGACGTTGAGCGAGCGGATGCCGCCGCCGGTGGGCGTGGTCAGCGGGCCTTTGATGCCCACGAGAAATTCCTTGAAAGCTTCAACGGTGTCATCCGGCAGCCAGTTGTTAAATTTCTTGAATGATTCTTCGCCCGCGAACACTTCAAACCAAGCGATCTTGCGCTGGCCGCCGTAAGCTTTTTCCACTGCGGCATCCATCACGCGCACCGACGAGGCCCAGATATCCGGTCCCGTGCCGTCGCCACGGATGAAGGGGAGGATAGGGTTTTCCGGCACGGTCAGTTTGCCGTTGGAGATGGTGATTTTTCCACCGGCGGGAGGGGTAACGTCTTGGTAAGCCATAATTATTTAGTTTATTTTAATTTACAAAAGCCTACGCAAACCGGAAAAATCGTGCGAGCAGGAAATCGAGATAACTTTTGCAAAAGACCACTCGTTATTTGCACTGGGCTTAGCTGGAAGCGGTTGGTTTTAGTTGAATGGCCACGCTTGATGGGAGCAGAGCCAAGATGTTCGGGACTTCCGTGGTTCCGAACCTCGCCATTGGTGGCGGCATCCTAGAACGAAAAAACTCCCTCAGCGTTCAAGCCGGGGAGTTTAGATAGAGCAACTATAACTTAGGCAATCGCGAGCTGCTTCTTCGTCAAGGCCGGTTCCGCGAACTGCGCTTTCACGCGAGCCACAGTGTTCTCGACGGACAAGCCGTATTTCAGGCGGAGTTCGTCTTGCGTGGTGGCGTGTTCGATGAACTGGTCGGGCCAGCCGATGCGGATGACCGGCGTGGCGACGTGCTTCTCGCTGAAAAGTTCCAGCACCGCCGAGCCGTAGCCGCCGATGAGAACATGATCTTCCAGCGTGACGACGAGGTCGGCTTCGTGGCCGTAAGCTTCGTGCGCGGCGGCATCTATCGGCTTGGTAAAGCGCGGGTTGATGACGGCGCAATCAAAACCTTCGTTCACGAGTTGCGCGGCGGCTTTGAGCGCGATGGCGTGCATCGGTCCGAGACCGAACAGCGCAACCTTGCGTTTCTTATTGTTCGCAAACGTCTGCGTGATCTTCGCCTTGCCGACTTCGATGAGTTGCGGCTCGGGTTTCATCGGCACGCCTTCCGCCGTGCCGCGCGGATAGCGGATGAACGTGGGATGATTGATCGTCGTGCAAGTGAGCATCATGTCCGCAAGTTCGTCTTCGTTGGCCGGAGCCATTGCGATGAGGTTCGGGAAACAGCGCAGATATGAAATGTCGAACAAGCCGTGATGCGTCGGGCCGTCGTTGGCGGAAAGTCCGGCGCGATCCATGACAAAAATCACCGGCAAATCCTGCAAGCAAACGTCGTGGTGAATGCAATCGTAAGCGCGCTGGAGGAACGTGGAATAAATCGCCACGACCGGGCGATAACCCATCGTCGCCATACCGGCGGCGAAGATGACGCCGTGTTCTTCCGCGATACCGACATCGAAGTAACGATCGGGCATCGCTTTTTCCAAATGCTTCATGCCCGTGCCCGTGGGCATCGCAGCAGTGAGACCGACGACATCTACATTCTTTTTGCAGAGCTTGACCATCGTTTGGCCCATGACGTCTTGATACGCGGGCGGCGTGCCGGGTTTGCTGGCGGGCGTTTCGCCGGTGGCGGCGTTGTAGGAACCGAGGCCGTGAAATTTTTCCGGGAATTTCAGCGCGGCTTCGTAACCTCTGCCCTTCTGCGTCAAAACGTGAATGACAATCGGGTGATCGCACTGCTTGGCGAATTCCAGCGTGCTGATGAGCAATGGTAAATTATGTCCGTCAATCGGGCCGAGATAGCGCATGCCCATTTCCTCGAAGAACACCGGGCTGCCGTGTCCGCCGCGACCGTCCGTATCAATCGCCTGCGTGGTCTGTTGCAAACCGACGCTCGTGAGCGCGCCTTTGACGCCGCCTTCGGCGCGATGCGCGAGCTGGATGGCGAGTTCGCCTTTCGGCAAACGGCGCACGAAACTTTCAAATTCCTTCGCGAGTTTGTTATAGCTCGGATTGGTGATGAGCTTGTTGAGATAACCAGAAATCGCACCAACGTTTTTGGCGATGCTCCATTCGTTGTCGTTGAGAATACCGATGAATTTCTTCGTCGTATGCGCGACGTTGTTCATCGCCTCGAAGGAGATGCCATTCGTCAGCGCTGCGTCACCGAAGATGCAAACGACTTGTTCATCAGTGCCGCGTTTATCGCGCGCTGCCGCCATGCCGAGCGCAGCGGAAAGCGCCGTGCCTGCGTGACCCGCGCCGAAGCAATCGTGCTCGCTCTCGGTGCGTAGGGCGAAACCGTTCAGGCCATCTGTCTGGCGGATGGTGCGGAAACGATTTTTGCGCCCGGTCAAAAGTTTATGGACATAAACCTGATGGCTCACGTCCCAGACGAATTTGTCCTTGGGCGTGGTGAACACTTTGTGCAACGCAATGGTCAGCTCGACCACGCCGAGGTTCGGCCCGAGGTGGCCGCCGCCTTTGGCGAGGCCCTCGATGAGCTCGGTGCGGATGTCTCCGGCGAGCTCTTGCAGTTGCGGGATGGTGAGTTTTTTGACGTGCTCAGGCGCGTCAACCATGTCTAGGTAGCGACTCATATAAATTTTATTCTTCGGACAAATCGAGCGGTTTTAATTTCATTTCGCCCGCCGCATTTTTTTCAAGCTGCTGAATTTTCAGTTCTGCTTCCGCCAGTTTTTCCTGACAGATTTTGACCAGCTTCGCGCCTTCCTCATATCTCGCCAGCAAGGTTTCCAGCGGCAAATCATCAGACTCCATCGCTTCGACGACGGATTCCAACTTTTGCAACGCCTCCTCGAACGGCGGATTTTTGGCGGGACTGCTACCCGCGCCTTTGGTGTGGTTCGGCACGGCTGAATCTTAACAAAATCAGTGCATTCGTCCAGTTCACAATCATGCGATAAATGTCCGCTTGAGTTTTCGCTTCAACCGGGGAGAATAGTGCCACAATGAGGAACGCATCGTCTGTTTGGAGCTGCGCGAGAGTTATTCTGCTTTTAAGCGGACTTTTTCTTTTTAATCAGGCTTTTGCCCAGAGCAATGTGACGGTTCGCGTCATGGCGGCAAATCTGAGCTCGGGTAACAATCAACGTTACGAAGCTCCCGGTTTGAATATCTTTAAAGGACTCCGGCCTGACATCGTCGCTATCCAAGAGTTCAATTATTCCAGTGTCAGCGGACAGGGCATCAATACGACCGCCGCGATCCGGGAAATGATTGATAACACCTTTGGCACCAATTTTTATTATTTCCGCGAAACGGGCTTCAACATTCCTAACGGCATCATCAGTCGTTGGCCGCTGATTGCCTCCGGCTCGTGGACTTCTGACGTGGGCGATCGCGGTTATGCCTGGGCGCGAATTGATGTGCCGGGGACCAACGATCTTTATGTGGTCAGCGTGCATTTGAAAGCGAGCAGCGGGTCCGCCAGTCAACGCGCCAGTGAGGCGACCGTTTTGAAAGCGAATATCCAAGCTAATTTTCCCACCAACGCTTGGCTGATCATCGCCGGCGACATGAATTTGTATTCTGACTCCGAAGCCGCCATCACCACTCTGAAAACCATCGCCAGCGATCAACCGGTTCCCGTTGACCAAGGTGGTGGCACCAATACGAACGCCGGTCGCTCTTCGCGCTACGATCGCGTTTTGATAAGTTTTAGCCTGACCAACAATTTATTGCCCGTCACGGTCGGCTCCCAAGTTTTTAGCAATGGTCTGGTGTTCGACTCCCGCGTCTATTCACCATTAACGGATGTTTCCCCCGTGATTTCGACGGATTCAGGAGCCACGGGAATGCAGCACATGGGTGTCGTTAAAGATTTTAGCATCGCCATCAGCGTCACCAACGTGGTTGTCGTTCCACCGACATTGTTAAGTATGTCCGCCGCTAACGTGCTGCGTTGGACTGGCGCGAGTAACCTGACCTACAGCGTGCAAACTAAAACCAATCTGCTCACGACCAACTGGCTCACGCTGGGCACCGTGAGTTCCGCCACCACCAACTTTTTTTACACGAACGTCAATCTGGGAATCGGTCAACGCTTCTATCGCATCAGCTATCCTTGAAACGTCTTCGCTTGCGAAACGAAAAAAGCCCACGGTAATCACGGTGGGCTTTTAAATGCTCGTCCAAAATTACTTGGCCTTCACTGTCCAACCCTGTTGCACCGTCAATTCGCCGCTGTAACTAGCGCGGCTGCGGTCTTCCTTCACACCGGACAAAATGACTTCGCCCACGAGTTTTTCATCACTGAAAACCACGTTGCCCTTGTCATCTTTCACATCCGTCGTCTGATAGAGATCCAGTTTGTCGCCGTCTTTCAAACCCTGATTGCTGCCGATAGAGACGATGATGGCGTCTTTGCTCGCCACGGCGAGCACCTTGCCGGGCGTGTGTTTCACGGCGTTGGCTTCCGCGTTGGCCTTGGCCGCAATGTTTGCTTTCTGTTTCACGCGCCCGGATTCGGGCAGCGAAATACCTTGCACCTGCAGCACAATGTTGGACATCGCTTTCACGGTAGCCTTACCCAGCGCGCTATCCATGAATTCCTTGTTGTCGAAACCGATCACGCCGCCGCCGCCGCCCGTGCCCACGCCGACGATGAAGCCTAACCCGGTTTGCTGCGCCACGGCGGAATCGCTCTTGATGATTTTCCGGGTGGCGACATCCACGAGGCGCCAGTCAATGCGCACATCCGAAACGCCGCGCTTCAAACCCAGCGCGCCCAAGCCGCCCGGCGCAAAACCGCCCAGCCCCAGTTTTTGTTCTTTGGAACCGAAGCGCGTCACTTTGCCGACGAACATAAAATCAGCGGCGGCAAAACCGCCTTTGTCCACCTTCTGCGCCTTGTCCACCCAGCCGTCCTCGCCCATCCCAATCTCATTTTTCAATTCGCCTAGCTCACTGTTTTCCAGCACTTGAAATTTGCCGCTTTTGTTCAGTTCGGTGACCAGCATTTCTGACAAGCCTTGGCCCATGGCGGGTTGCCACATGGCAATCACTGAAACGTCGCCGCTCATCGGCGCTACGATGAGAGTGGGGAGATTATCTTGGGCGGTGAGCCGGGTGCTCAAAGCCACGAGACCGATAATTGCGAGCAGGTTCCTTTTCATGAGCGCAACAATTGCCAAAACGCTCCGGAAAAATCAACGAGAATTCAGTCTTCCCGCTCCGTCCGGCTGACGATGATGCCCTTGGCCAACCGCGTTTTCAACGTTTGCCCCGCCTTCACCTCCGCTGCGTCGCGCAAGACTTTGCCCGTCGCCGCGTCTGTGGTGATGGAATAGCCGCGCGCCAATACCTGTTCCGGCCCGAGCGAATTCAGCCGTTTCTCCAATTGCCGCAACGCTTCGCGCCGTGCTTTCAAATTCAGCGACGGCTTGGCGCGCCAAAATCTTCCCGCGAGATTTTCCAAAACCAAACTGCGTGACCGCGCCGCTGTTTTCAGCCCGCGCAAAAGTCCCGATTGCAAATCATCCAGCCGTTGCAATGAATCATCCAGCTTGCGGCGCGGGTGCAGCCGTTCAAAGCGTCCGGCCAGCGAATCAAAGTTCTCAATCTCGCGGTCAAGCTTGCGCCGCACAAGTTGTTGCAGCCGTAGCGGCGCTTCCGCCACGAACTCGCGGCTGGCGAAGACGCCTTCCGTGATGATTTCCGCCGCTGCGCTCGGCGTGGCCGCGCGGAAATCCGCCACGAAATCGGCGATGGTGAAATCGATTTCGTGGCCCACGGCGGAGACGATGGGAATCTGCGATTCAAAGATGGCTCTCGCCACCGGCTCTTCATTGAACGCCCACAAATCTTCCAGCGAACCGCCGCCGCGCGTCATGAGAATCAAATCTAGTCTGTGGGTGGTAGGGCGGGCAGTCCTCTGCCCGCCGTCGTGGTTGCAAGACTCGCTCGGCGCGCAGGGGACTGCGCGCCCTACCGAAAATTCATTCAGCGTCCGGATCGCCTCCGCGATTTCCTTCGCCGCGCCGTCGCCTTGCACGCGGCACGGAGCCAAAATAATTTCCAAGCCCGGATTACGCCGTTGGATGACGTGCAACACATCGCGGATGGCTGCGCCGGTGGGCGAGGTTACGAGGCCGATGCGTTGCGGAAAACGGGGCAGGGGACGCTTGCGTTCTTGGGCGAACAAGCCTTCCGCCGCGAGCTTTTGCTTGAGCTTCTCGAACTGGAGTTGCAGCGCGCCGATGCCTTGCGCCTCGATCTCGCGGACGATGAGCTGATACTGGCCGCGTGCTTCATAGACTGTCACGTCGCCGTGGAGGAGGATTTTTTTGCCGTCGCCGAGCAGCTCGCGTTGCGCGGCGGAACTGCGGAAGAGCACGCAACTCACCTGCGCCGCGACGTCCTTGAGCGTGAAATAAACGTGGCCGGAACTTTGCGCGCGGAGGTTAGTGATCTCGCCGCTGACCCAGACGGCGCCGACGGATTTTTCCAGCACCCGCTTGATATCCGAGGTGAGTTCCCAGACGGAGAGAACCTTGCGCGTCTCGGCGGGCGAAAATAATTCGCCGAAGTCCCACTGTGATTTGGCCGGTTTGCTCACGCGGAGAATTTAACCACGGATGAACACCGATGGACACGGATAAATTTTCAACCGCGAAATATGCGAAACACGCGAAAAATAAATCATAAAATTACGTTCGTGTATTTCGCATGTTTCGCGGTTGAAAATCTTGGCAATGTGACTGACCACGGATTCCAAGTCCGCGATGGCCTGCGGGGAGAAAATTATTTTGCAGCCCATGAACCCACCCGTTTGCGGACCGCGTCCAGCGCCACCCCTTTTGCCCTAGGTGCTTAATCCTCACCCAAGCGTCGGCTTTTCCCGGGGCGTCGTCCTAACTGCGCCCGCCTGGGTGCTTAATCCTCTGGTGAGCGTCCTTTATCCTCATGCAAGCGTCCTCAATCCTCACCCGAGCGTCCTTAATGCGCACGCGAGAGGATAAAGGACGCTCGGGTGAGGATAAAGGACGATGGCTCGGGTCTAAGGCGCGCGCTCGTGAGGATAAAGGACGCCGAGCCGAGAAACGCCCGATTTCTGATGGAATTAGCGGGTTTTGGGGTGAATTTGCCAAAAAACATCCGGTTTCGGCGTGGCCAGCTCTGGCTAGAGGCGAATGGCTGCGTTCACCGCTGCCACGAGAGCATTCACGCGGATGGGCAGTTCAAAATCGGACGGGGCTTCGAGGGTGTAGCCTTGCCGCGCTTTTTGCACGAGGAGCCAGACGGCTTCCGGCCATTGCGGGCGTTCGGCGGGCACGATGTTCGGGTGGATGATGCCGCCGTGCGCTTCGCGACCTTCGATGATTTCGGAGTGGTCAATCGGGCAGAGGTTGCGGACGGCGTCAATCATCGGCTGCGCGCGGGAATTTTTGCCGTCGGGATTTTGTTCGTAGAGATAAAAGCCGTGGGCTTCCCAGTCTTCGTGCAGGCAAAGATACAGGTCAAACTTCGGCTGGCGCTTGAGCCACGCAAGGTGCGCGCGGGTGCAAGCGGCTTGCGGATGGCGATAATCGCGGTTGAGATCAATACCGTCCTCGTTCTCGCGAGAATTGCGCGTGTAGCCAATGGGATTGAGGCAGGGCAGGAGAAAAATTTCGGCGTCGTCCGGCCACTGGTTTTGCTGGAGTAATTTCAACGCAGCGAGCGGCGCGGCGGGTTCATCGCCGTGGATGCCGGCGCTGATATAGAGACGAGTTGAGAGTTGAGAGTTGAGAGTTGAGAGCGGCGAACGGTGGAATGCGAACCATTTGAAATCGCCCGCTTCGTGAAAAACTTCGGTAGTCCAGCCGTAGGCTTGGGCGGCGACTTCGCAGTCGCGGAGCACGGCGTGAATATCAATCGTCTCGCCGAAATAGCCGCCGTGATTTTTGCCGAGCTTTTGCACGCGGAGAATTTCACGCAAAGTCGCCGAGACGCAAGGCAGATTCTTGACTTGGCGGCTTTGCGCCTTGGCGTGAGATCAGGCTGCGACGGCTCCCGTCTCGCAACTTTCTTTCCCGCACCCGCAGGCGGTTTCTTCCTGATCGCTGAAATCGTGGCTGTCCCAGTTCGGGTCGAGGCCGAGGTCTTTGAGCATCTGGAGATCTTTTTCAACGGGCTGATTCAGCGTGGTGAGATAGCTGCCCACCATCAGCGCGCTCGCGCCGGCCATGAAGATCATGCTTTGCGCGTCGCGCAGGTTCACGGTGCGGCCGCCGGCGATCATGATTTCCTGTCGCGGTAAAATGAAACGGAAGCACGCGATGGTTTTCAAAATTTCCATGACGGGCAGCGGCTCAAGTTTCGCAAACGGTGTGCCGGGAATCGGATTGAGGATGTTGACGGGCACGACGTTCGCGCCGATGGCTTTCAATTCAAACGCGAGGTCGCAGCGGTCGGCACGCGTCTCGCCCATGCCGATGATGCCGCCGGAACAGATCTTGATGCCGGCTTTCTTGAGGTAGCCGATGGTTTCGAGCCGCTCATCAAAGGTGTGCGTGGTGCAGGTGTTCGGGAAAAAGCGGCGGGAACTTTCGAGGTTGTGGCCGTAGCATTCGAGGCCGGCTTCTTTCAAGCGATTGGCGACTTCCTGTTTTTTGATGAGCCCGAGCGAGGCGTCGGGACGGGTCTTGCCGCCCGCTTTCATTTCTTTGATGCGATCGCAGACTTCATCGAGCATGGGGCCTTCGTTCAAGCCTTTCCACGCGGCGACGAGGCCGACGGCGGTGACTTGATTTTTATTCGCTTCGTCCGCCGCTTCGGCAACGGGTTCGGGTTCGATGAAACCGTATTTTGGCGAGCCGGTCTGGTAATGCGCGGATTGCGCGCAGAAACTGCAATTCTCGGAACACGCGCCTGCCTTGGCGTTGACGATGGAGCAGAGGTGAATCTTGTTGCCCTTGAATCGTTCGCGGATGCGGTTGGCCCAGGACAGCAGGTCGAGGATGTCGGCCGAGCTTTCCAGATTGAACAGCCACGTCGCTTCGTCGCGCGTGAGGTGCCCGCCGCCGAGCACGCGCTCGCCGAGGGTGGAAAGTTTCTGGTGATTGGTCGCGTCAACCGTTGTAGCCATCATGGTTGACAGGATAACGGGCGGGGCAAAATCCGCAAGCGGAGTTCACTTCGCGGCGGGCGCGTTCGTCACGTTCGGCGGAATCATGGCGTGCAGAAAACTCGCGAGCGAGGCGATCTGCAGGTCATTGAGCGGGCCCTCTTGCGATTGTGCGAAGGCTGGCATGAGCGAACCCGGCTTGCCGTAGGTAATCCAGGTGCGCCA
This sequence comes from uncultured Verrucomicrobia subdivision 3 bacterium, assembly GCA_903911825.1. Classification (GTDB taxonomy): domain Bacteria; phylum Verrucomicrobiota; class Verrucomicrobiia; order Limisphaerales; family UBA11358; genus UBA11358. The sequence goes on along the minus strand of CAIWFB010000316.1, from coordinate 3,195 downwards.
GAATTCTTCATTCGTCGGCAGATTCAAGGTATGAAGATTGGGCACCATGCTGGCGCGATGCTCGGCTTCGTGGCAGATGCCGCAGACGGCATCGTAAAGTTGCTGGCCGTATTTGCCTTGGATTTTGTTGATATGGCAGGTGGCGCATTCGCCTTTGAAAACCGCCTGGCGATCAATCTTGGCGGCAGCGATGCCCTTGGCTTTTTCATCCTCTGTCATGGCTTTGGGCGGCGGCGCGGACTGCATGTTGATCCGGAGCATGAGATCCTTGCGACCGTGATCAGTGGTGACGGTCAATGATTTGAACAAGGTGCCCGCCTTACCGGCGAGATTGACGCTGACTTTGATTTGGCCGTTGGAACCGGCCGGAATGATCCACGGCGTCGGCGGAATGTCCGCCGTGGTGCAACCACAGGAAGGATGCACCGTCAGGATGGCAATGACATTAGTGGCGACGTTGGTAAAACTAAAAGTGAACTTCGCAAAATCCTGATCAAACGCGGCATCCGTCGCCTTGATGGTTTCGTCCCACGCGATGACGCCATCGGGCAAGGGTTCGCCCGCGTGCGTCATGTCCGGCACGTAAACGGGCGCGGTTGCGACGTCGGTTGCGACTTGAGCGGTAACGGAGAAGCTCCCGGCGACGACGATAAAACTGGCGGCAGCAGCAAAATAAAACCGGCGTAATTTCATGGGTGATGAAATTACGCCGTTCGCCCCTAATTGACTAGCGGAATTACGTCAGCCGGTTCAACGCGCTCAGCACCGCTTTCACCGAAGCGAGTTCGATGTTCGTGTCCACGCCCGCGCCCCAACGGGATTGGCCGTCCGCCGATTTGATCTGGATATAAGCGATGGCTTCGGCCGATTCGCTAGAACTCAAAGCGTGTTCGCTATAATTCGTGATTTCAAAATCGGCATACCCGGCAGTCTTGAAACCGTTGACAAAAGCCGCCAAAGGGCCATTACCGCTACCGGTCAAAGAACGTTGCACTTGTTGCGCTCCGTAGAACAAAGCCGCAGTGCAGTTGACGATGCCATTCTTACTAGACGTTTCAAAAACACCGCGTTTCCATGGGGTTTCACGTTCAATATATTCCTTCCAGAACATCGCCTTGAGTTCCGCACCGCTGACTTCGCGGCCGAGCTTGTCCACCGCGTCGTTGGCGATCGGACCGAACTCGCGCTGGAAATCCTTCGGCAATTCGATGCCGAATTCACTTTCGAGCAGATACGCGACGCCGCCCTTGCCAGACTGCGAATTGACGCGGATGACCTCTTGATATTTGCGGCCGATGTCCGTCGGATCAATCGTGAGATACGGCACGTCCCAATGCGCTTTGCCGCCATTTTGATCACGCTCGGCGAGGCCCTTTTTGATGGCATCTTGATGCGAGCCGCTGAAGGCGGTGAAAACCAATTCACCCGCATACGGCTGGCGCGGCGGCACAGTCATGCCGGTGCTGCGTTCGTAAACGTCAATGATCGCGCCGAGGTTGGAGAAATCCAATTTCGGATCGATGCCGTGCATGTAGAGATTCAACGCCACGGTCACGATGTCCAAATTACCCGTGCGTTCGCCGTTGCCAAATAAAGTTCCCTCGACGCGATCCGCGCCAGCCAACATGCCGAGTTCCGTCGCGGCCACGCCGGTGCTACGGTCGTTGTGCGTGTGCAAGCTGATGATGAGTGAATCGCGATTCTTGATGTTTTTGCACATCCATTCGATCTGGTCGGCGTAAACATTCGGCATGGCGACCTCGACCGTGTCCGGCAAATTCAATATCATTTTGCGCTGCGGCGTCGGCTGCCACACGTCCATGACGGCCTCGGAAATTTCTTTCGCGTATTCCACTTCCGTCATACTGAAACTCTCGGGCGAATACTGGAGCATGACTTCCGTGCCGCCGGCAGTGAGACGATGCAAACGATCCTTGATCATCTGCGCACCTTTGACGGCGATGGCTTTGATCTCATCCTTCGACTTGCCGAACACGACGCGACGCTGCGCGGGCGATGTCGAGTTATACATGTGGATGATTACTTTCTTCGCACCGATCAAAGACTCGACGGTGCGCTCGATCAAATCTTCGCGCGCTTGCACGAGCACTTGGAGCCACACGTCGTCCGGTGCGTGGCCTTTTTCGATGAGCAAGCGGTTGAAGGCAAATTCCGTGTTCGACGCCGAGGGAAAACCAACTTCAATTTCCTTGAAGCCGATCTTCACAAGCGCCTGAAATAATTCTAATTTCTGTGAAATATTCATTGGCACGGCGAGCGCCTGGTTGCCATCGCGTAAATCTACGCTGGCCCAGCGCGGGGCTTGCGTAAGCGTGCGGCTCGGCCACTGGCGGTCGGTCAACTTCGGCGCGTGTTGGAACGGTTGGTATTTTTTAGACGGGTCGTTTTGCATGGTGTCTGGCTTTCTTATTATTGTCGCCCAGCGGTCAGGTTAAAACAAAAAACCCACCGCCGTTCGGCAGTGGGTTTGATGAAACTTGTGAATGAATCAAAACCCGACTGCCGCGCTGGTCAGCAGCGCGTTCGTAAGCAGCAGGTTCAGATGGCGATTCATGTCTGGAGTATAGTTCGGCAATTAGCGTGGTCAAGTTTAGCTAATAAACGCCGCATGGACGGCTTTCACGGCCTGCTCGCCTTTCGCGAGGTCGATGACGACGGAGATCTTGATTTCGCTGGTGGAGATCATGTCGATGTTCACGCCTTCGTTCGCGAGCGTTTCAAACAATTTCCCCGCGACGCCAGTGTGCGATTTCATGCCGACGCCGACGATGGAGAGCTTGCCGATCTTTTCAGTGGTGATGACTTCTTTGAAACCGATCTCGGCTTTCAATCCGTCGATGACCTTCTGCGCTTTGAGCAGATCCGGTTTGTCGGCGGTGAAGGAAACATCGGTCGAGGGCGTGCCGGTGCCGTGGCTGATGTTCTGCACAATCATGTCCACGTTGACGGTCGCGTCGCCGAGCGCCTTGAAAATTTTCGCCGCCATGCCGGGTCTGTCGGGCACGCCAACGAGCGTGACCTTGGCTTGATTTTTGTCGAGTGCAACGCCGCGCACGACGACGCCTTCCATGCTTTTGGTTTCTTCTTTCACAATAGTTCCGGGGTTGTCATTGAGGCTGGAGCGGACCTCGAATATGACTCCAAATTTTTTGGCAAATTCAACTGAACGACTTT
>CAIWFB010000315.1 GCA_903911825.1 uncultured Verrucomicrobia subdivision 3 bacterium | reverse complement strand
TGGAAGTCCAGCCCGTGCACGAAAAAGATAAACCCAAGCTGGAACTGAAGCGGATTCCCAACACGGACATTTTTGAAGGCGTCACCAAGGCGGCCAATTCTGTTTACGCCTACGATCTGGTCATCACCGATCATCAGGGCAAAACCCGCCGCACGCGCGATGCCTATTCGTTTCTGCCGACGTTGAGCGAAGCGGATTTATTTTTATTTGGTAAAGGTGACGAACGGAAAATTTACGACAAACTTGGCGCGCAACTGCGCACGATTGATGGCGTTCATGGAACCAGTTTCGCCGTCTGGGCGCCGAATGCGCAGCGCATCAGCGTCGTGGGTGATTTCAACCATTGGGACGGACGGTTTCATCCGCTGCGCTTGCTCGGGGCTTCCGGCGTGTGGGAGATTTTCATTCCCGGCGTAGGGCAGGGCGCGCATTACAAATTTGAGATCCGCGACGCGCACGGAAATGTAAAACTAAACACTGATCCGTTCGGCTTTTTCTTTGAAGTCGCGCCCAAGCAGGCGGCGATTGTCTGGGAAACCAAAAATTTCAAGTGGTCCGATGACGCGTGGCTCAAAAAACGGCATGAACGCGACGCGCTCCGCTCGCCGATGAGCGTGTATGAAATGCACCTTGGTTCGTGGCAGAAAAAGACGGCGACGGAATCGTGGAGCTACCGCGAACTCGCCCTGCCGCTCGTCGGCTACCTGAAGCGCATGGGTTTCACGCATGTCGAATTCATGCCGCCAGCGGAACACGCGTTTTATCCATCGTGGGGTTATCAAGTCACCGGTTTCTTCGCGCCGACGAGTCGCTTCGGCACGCCGGAAGATTTTCAATTTCTCGTCAACGCGCTCCACGAGGCTGGCATCGGCGTGATTGTGGATTGGGTGCCCGCGCATTTTCCGCGTGATGAATGGGCGCTCGCCAAGTTCGACGGCACCGCGCTCTTTGAACACGAAGATCCGCGCAAAGGGGCGCATCAGGATTGGGGCACGCTCATCTTCAATTTCGGGCGAAACGAAGTTTCCAATTTTCTCGTCGCCAATGCGCTCTTCTGGTGTGAACGCTTTCACATTGATGGCCTCCGCGTGGATGCCGTTGCCTCAATGCTGTATCTCGACTACTCGCGCAAAGCCGGTGAATGGATTCCCAACCAATACGGCGGCCGCGAGAATCTCGAAGCGATTGAATTTCTCAAAAAGTTCAATCACATCACGCAGACGGAATTTCCCGGCGTCATTACCATCGCCGAAGAATCCACTGCGTGGCCGCAAGTCACGCGTCCACCCTACATCGGCGGACTCGGCTTCACTTTTAAATGGAACATGGGTTGGATGCACGACACGCTCGGCTATTTTAAACACGAGCCCGTGCATCGTAAATATCATCAGAACGATCTCACGTTCGCGATGCTCTACCATCACAACGAAAATTTCGTGCTGCCGCTCTCGCACGATGAAGTCGTGCATGGCAAAGGCTCGCTCATCACACGCATGCCCGGCGACGACTGGCAGAAATTCGCCAATCTCCGCACGCTGCTCGCGTATCAATGGCTGTTCCCCGGTAAGAAGCTGCTCTTCATGGGCGGCGAATTCGGGCAGGTCAAAGAATGGACTGAAAACGCGCAACTCGATTGGTGGTTGCTCGCCGCCGGCCCTTTTCATCGTGGCGCGCAGAAGTTCGTTGAAGATTTGAACCGCGTTTACACCAGCTCGCCCGCGTTTTGGTCGGGCGATTACGACCACGCTGGTTTCAGTTGGATTGATTGTAACGACCGCGAGAACAGCGTGCTCTCCTTCCTGCGCCAGACGCCGGATGGTAAGGATCAAGTCGTGGTCATCATGAATCTGACGCCGGTTCCGCGTTCCAATTATCGCATAGGCCTACCACGTGGCGGGCAATGGAAAGAAGTTCTCAATAGCGATGCCGGCATTTACGCGGGCAGTAATGGCGGAAATTTTGGTGGCGTCACCGCGCAACCGATCCCCGCGCACGGCCACCAGCAATCAGCGGAATTTTTCCTGCCGCCGTTGAGCGTGATCGTGTTTCAGGCGACGTGAAGCTACGGAGTAGCGAAAGGCAATAGCCCACGGTGCAACCGTGGGGCTGACGTTAAAAAATTTCAAGCCCCGGCAGGGGCGACAGAAATCCCAGAAGAATATTTCTCTCGCCCCTGCCGGGGCTTTTCAATAGCGCACATCCTAATCCCACGGTTTTACCGTGGGCTACTATCGTCCGCTGCTCTGCAGCTAAAACGAAAGCTGCACCACGCGTTCCTGAATCTGATTGTTCCAGCGGTTGAAGTAGCCGAACAAGCGATAGAGTTCTTCCAGTTTCGGCAGGATGGTTTTGCGGGCCTCCGCGTCGGCAACAATCCATTGCGCGTCGAGCGATTTTAATTCGCCGTCCAGCTTGGTGCGCAATTCATTGAGCGTGCGCTGTAAGCTGTTCAGTTTTTCCACCCAATCCTGTCCGCGTTCAAACAACTGGACCTGAACGAGTGGTGAAGTGGCCTGGCTTTTCTCCGCCAGAAAAATGTCGGCACTGCGGCAATGGTTGGAGACTTCGATGAACAAATCCGCCAGCGCGGCGGGAATTTGTTGGATGTCCTTCGGCTTCGCGCCGAGTTCTAGCTCGAGCAGATGCAGCAGCCGCAGCTTGGGTTCCGCGAGACAATTGAACGCGGCGTTCAACTGTGTGTAGCGCTGCGTCGCTTGGTTTTTTTCTAACTCGCTCGCGTTGTGGAAACGGTCGGGGTGGAGGTCTGAAGCAACGGCGAGAAATTTTTGCTTCAACAAATCCGCATCCAGCCACGGACGGCGAGGTTCGTTGAGCAGTGCGAAGTTGTCAGTCATTTTCCCGAGGCGGATTTTTTAGACAGAATTTACAGAATGACCAGAATTGAAAACGGGGAATTGAATTCTGCAAATTCTGTCCAAAGTTTTTCGTCACGCGCTGAAGCTCTCGCCGCAGGAGCAACTCGTCGCCGCATTGGGATTCTTCACCTTGAAGCCGCCGTCCTGCAACGCTTCGATGTAATCCAGTTCGCTGCCGGTCACGTAGAGCGCACTCTTGGGATCCACCACCACGCGCACGCCGCCGCTTTCCACCAGGATGTCGCGATTCGCCGGGCCGTCTTGCAGATCCATTTTGTATTGCAGACCCGAGCAGCCGCCGCCCACGACCGCCACGCGCAAGACGCCCGCGGGGCGACCTTGTTTGGTGAGCAGGGTGGAAACTTTATTAGCGGCACTCGCCGTGAGCTTTACCAGACGTTCGTCGCCGGTGCGGAACGTCGGGGTATTCGTCGGTTTGCTGGTCAGGTTGGCAATCATTTATTAACTGGCTGCAAGGTAGCCGCGATTGCCAGCAGCGTCAACGTGCGCCATTTACGATCTGCGATATACGATTTACGCTCCGACTGTCACCCGACGCGGCCTGGCAACAGACCACTCGTAAATCGCCTATCGTAAATCGTAAATCACCGGTTTATTCTCCGCCGCATGAAACTGATCTCCTGGAACGTCAACGGCCTGCGCGCGGTGTTGAAGAAAAACTTTCTCGAATTTCTCGCCGCCGAACAGCCCGACATCCTCTGTCTGCAAGAGACCAAATGCACGCCGGATCAGGTGGAACAGCTGTGGCCGTCGAGCTATACGACCTTTTGGAATAGCGCCGAAAAGAAAGGTTATTCCGGCACCGCCATTTTCACCAAGACCCGACCGGTCAAAGTTTATCCCCACATTGACATCAGCGAGCACGACCGGGAAGGGCGCGTGCTCACCGCCGAATATGCGGACTTCTTTCTGGTGAATGTCTATACGCCCAATTCCAAGCGCGAGCTGGAGCGCCTGCCTTACCGACAGGTTTGGGACAAAGATTTTCTCGCCTACCTCAAAAAACTGGAGCGGACCAAGCCCGTGATTTTCTGCGGCGACCTCAACGTGGCGCACACCGAGCTTGATCTGGCGAATCCCAAGGCCAACGTCCGCAACCACGGATTCACCATCGAGGAGCGCACGGGCTTCTCCAATTTTGTGAGCGCGGGTTTCATTGATACCTTCCGTGAATTCGAAAAGGGCGGGGGACATTACTCCTGGTGGAGTCCGATGGCGGGAGCACGTTCACGGAATGTCGGTTGGCGATTGGATTATTTTCTCATCTCACAAGCGCTGCGGCCGCGTTTGAAGAAGGCTTACATCCAGCCGCAAGTCCTTGGCAGCGACCATTGCCCAGTGGTGATCGAACTTAAATGAAAAAATTCAGGCGGCACCCTCATGCCGCCTGAATTAGCGCGTTGTCTATTCTACCAAAATTATTTTTCCGGCTGTTCCCGGCGCCGTAGCCACGTCTCTCCGAGTTCGCTCAACGTCTTCGCTTTCAGGATCCGTTCCGCCAGCGGGAACACGATGCGTTCTTCCTTATCAAAATGTTTGCGCGAAGCCGTGACTGCGCCGAGCAGTAATTTCTTGGCCGTCTTGAGGTCGCGCGCTTTCAGCGCTTTGCCCACGGTTTCTTCAATCACTTCGTGTTCGTGATGGAACGTGTCTTTCTGGCCGATCTGGTCGAAGCAATGTTCCAGCGGTTCGATGAAGAGTTCATCCTCCGTCCGCGAATGCGGTCCCGTCAGCTTCTCCATGATGGTGGCGAGTAACTTCACCTCAGCCAGCGTGCGCGTGCGCGGCAACACGGCTTCGATATGGTCGAATAAATTGTGGAACACCGCGTGTTCCGCCCGAAGGACGTCTGTGATTTTCATAATGCGATCTCAATCAATTGCTGACTCCAGCATCGTTCGCTTCTGGGTTTACGACTAACCGGATTTTGCCAATGTCTTGGCATAAAATGTAAAGGTGGTCGGGGCTGGATCGAGTGCTGGCTGACGAAATGTTTGGCTTTGAACCGGCCTCAGTCCGCCGGGCTTTTGCGTGTTAGATTCATTGCAATCTGTCCGTAACCGGTAAAAAATCTCACATGCTCACTGTCCGGAAAATCCTCGTCGCCTGCCTGTCATTTGGCCTGATTGCCACAGCGCCAGCGGTCGTTAATCCCGCGTTGCCGGTAATTCCCTCTGCCGTATTCAACGTCACCAACTACGCCGCCCTCGGTGATGGCGTGACTACGAACACCTCCGCCATCCAAGCCGCCATCAACGCCGCGAGTGCTGCTGGCGGTGGCGTGGTGCAAGTGCCCGCCGGAATCTATCTGTGCGGCCCGCTGCAACTGGCGAGTCACGTCAACCTGCATCTCGCTGCGGGGGCAGTGCTGCGTTTGTTGCCGTTGGACCAATATCCCGGCGGCTTGGTCAATCCTCCGAGTTTTCTCACCGGCGACAAATTACACGACGTCGCCCTCACTGGGGCCGGCGCTATTGATGGCCAAGGCGCGGCGTGGTGGCCGTATGCCAAAACTTCCAAGGATGCCAAACGGCCCAAGTTGATCTCGCCCGCGAACTGCGAACGGCTGCTCATCGAAGGACTCACGCTGTCCAACTCGCCCATGTTTCATATCGCCCTCGGAGGCAAGTGCAGCGAGGTGACCATCCGCCGCGTCACCGTGCGCGCGCCCGCTTCGGACGACTCCGTTCTGCCCAGCCACAACACCGACGCCTGCGATGTGAAAGGCCGCAACATTCTCATCGCCGATTGTGACATCAGCACCGGCGACGATAATTTCACCTGCGGCGGCAACACCTCCGATGTGCTCATCACCAATTGCACCTACGGCTTCGGCCACGGCGTGAGCATCGGCAGTTACACGTCCGGCGGCGTGTCCAACATCACCGTCATCAATTGCACCTTCACCGGCACCGAGAATGGCATCCGCATCAAGACCGACCGCGATCGGGGCGGCTTTGTGCACGACCTGAAATATCTCAGCCTGCGCATGACGAACGTCGCGTGCCCCATCGTCGTTTATGCCAGCTACATGGCCAAGGAACGCGAGTATCGCGACCTGAATAAACTGACGCCGGAAAGCGCCGCGAAATATCCCGCCGCGCCCCTCACCGATCGCACGCCCATCTATCGCGACCTCGTGTTCAGCAATATTACCGCCACCGTGTCGCCGGGCCGTCGCGCGGGCCTCATCTGGGGTTTGCCGGAGATGAACGTCACCAACGTGCTGTTGGAAAAAATCCACATCCAAGCCGATAAACCCTTTGGCATCTTCAACGCACAAAATGTCCGGCTCGTGGATTGCCAGATCGTGACCCCTGCCGGCGTGAATCAGATCGCCAGCACGAACGCGCAGCTCACAGCGAAATAAATTTCAAACTTCAACATGCCCAGCCGCGCACCCCAAGCCGAATTGCTGCAAGCCATTGAACTCGCACTCGCCGGGGATTGGACTGCCGCGCATGAAATCGTTCAGCAATACGAAGCCGACCCCACCGCCGCGTGGCTTCACGCCGTGCTGCACAAGCAGGAAGGCGACCTCAGCAATGCCCGCTACTGGTATCGCCGCGCTAGCCAAATGGAACACGTCGCCGATGAACCGCGTGCGGAGTTGGCGACCATCCGAGCCGGACTTGCCTGATGTTCCACCCGCCAAAAATCATCCACAGAAATAGAACCTTGCCTGTTCCCGACGGCTTCTCAGCCATTGTTCGTTTGCTTTTGGTTCGTTACCGACTGGATTCAATCCGTAACGGACTGAATTCAGTTGGCTCCTGACCAGATTCAGTCCATCCCTGATTGGATTCAATCCGTTGCCGACTGCATCCAGTCCGTTACCGACTGAATCTAGTCCGTTACGGACTGCATCTAGTTCGTTACAGACTGCATCTAGTTCGGGTCTGACTGAATTCAGTCCGTTACGGATTGGATTCAATCCGTGAGCAAAAAACGACAGTTGGCGGGCGTGGGAATTACTTTAACCCGCTGATAAAATGCTGTTTACGCCAAATCACACCAAAACCGCCGCTGGCGGCATGAAACGCGCCGCCGGAGGGAACAAGTCGCCGATGAACCGCGTGCGGAATTGGCGGTGATTGCGGTCGCCGAAGACGTTGTCCACGCGGCCGACGTGCGCCCGGAATTTACATTTCAGCAGGCTTTTGGTGAATTCCAATGTTGTCGTCGGCTCGGAGTTTTACGTGCGGGGAGATAATTACATCTCGCACTCAAACAACGCCAGCCTTTGACCGCGATAGTGTGGCGGCAATCCGGAAACATCGGTCAGTTGTTTGAAGCCGATGAGTGTGAAACCGCATTTCACATAATAATCAACCAGTCGTTGGTTGTCCCCCCAGGTGTCCATGCGGACAAATTTGCGCTCCTTGGCGGCAGCATAACCACAAGCCCAAGTCAAAACCTGGCCAGCAAAGTGGTTGCCTTTGACGGCGGGATTGACACACATACGGTGAACGTAAACCGCATCGCTGCGTTCGGCCTCGCCCCAGATAATCGAGTCGGAAAAAGTGACCGAAAAATAACCGGCTAGGATGTTCCTGGAAACAAATCCTGAAAAATGCCGGGACTCGTTAATTTCATCGGAGATGGTTGCCTCCGGAAATGCGGACCAGAGCGGCAGACTTCGTTCCTTTTGGTAAGCCAAGGCCGCCTGCCAAAAGCCTTCGAACTCTTTCAGTGAACGGGGCTGGCTCTTTTGGATTACCATGCGTTCATTTCCGTTGAACCCAATCTGTGTTCCATCTGTGTGAATCTGTGGCTAGGAAAAATTTTCCATCCCCACGCACGAGCAAACGGGATTGCGGTCGCCGAAGACGTTGTCCACGCGGCTGACGTGCGGCCAGAATTTGTAGTCGTGCAAACTCTTCGCCGGGAACGCCGCCTGTTCGCGGCCGTAAGGACGATTCCAATTATCACTGGCGATCTGGTCGGCGGTGTGCGGCGCATTCTTGAGGAGATTGTTTTTCGCGTCGGCGGTGCCGTTCTCCACGGCGGTCATTTCGGCGTGAATGGAAATCATCGCGTCGCAGAAACGGTCGAGTTCGTATTTCGATTCGCTTTCGGTCGGTTCGACCATGAGCGTGCCGGCGACGGGCCACGAGAGCGTCG
>CAIWFB010000314.1 GCA_903911825.1 uncultured Verrucomicrobia subdivision 3 bacterium | reverse complement strand
TTATTGGTTCGCGCAGTCATTTCTCACGGGCGTCACGCACGCGCATCGCGTGGCGTCGGAGGAAATTTTCGGGCCGGTGTTGAGCGTGATGACGTTCCGCACGCCGGAAGAGGCGTTCGAGCGCGCGAACAACATCCCCTACGGTCTGAGCGCGGGCGTGTGGACGGACAAGGGCAGCAAGATTTTCAAGATGGTCAACAAGCTGCGCGCCGGCGTCGTCTGGGCGAACACCTACAACAAGTTCGATCCGACGAGTCCGTTCGGCGGCTACAAGGAAAGCGGTTTCGGTCGCGAGGGCGGATTGCAGGGATTGGCGGCGTATTGCCGGGTGGATTAACCAGCGGTTTCCGCGATAGCCTTCCCGCCATTCACCAGAAACAATACGGCCATGCGCACGGCGAGTCCGTTCGTGACTTGCTCCAAAATCACGGAGCGGCTGCAGTCGGCGATCTCGCTGTCAATTTCCACACCGCGATTGATGGGGCCGGGGTGCATGATGAGCGCATCAGGTTTGGTTTTCGCAAAGCGCGCTTTGTTCAAGCCGAACAGTTGCGTGTATTCACCAATGCTAGGAAACATCGTGGCGCGCTGACGTTCGTGCTGGATACGGAGGAGATTGATGACGTCGGCGTTGCGGATAGCTTCGTCCACATCGTGTTTAACGCGGCAACCCATTTTTTCAAACGTCTTCGGCACCAAGGTGGATGGGCCACAAAGCGTCACGTTGGCACCGAGTTTTGTCAGTGCCCAGATGTCAGAACGAGCGACACGGCTATAAAGAATGTCGCCGAGAATCGTCACATTCAGCCCCGCTACCCTGCCCTTTTTTTCGCGGATGGTAAAAACGTCGAGCAACGCCTGCGTAGGATGTTCGTGCGCGCCGTCGCCAGCGTTGATGACGTGGGCATCCAACACGCGGGATAGAAAATGTGGCGCGCCGCTCGCGCTGTGGCGGATGATGATGAAGTCAGCGTTGAGCGCTTGGAGATTCAGCGCGGTGTCTTTGAGTGTCTCACCTTTCTTAAAGGAGGAGGCTTCGGCGGAAAAATTGACGATGTCAGCGGAGAGCCGTTGCGCGGCGAGCTCAAAGCTGATGCGGGTGCGGGTGGACGGTTCCACGAATAAATTGACGACGGTTTTGCCGCGCAGGGCGGGAACTTTCTTGATGGCGCGCTGGCCGACGGCTTTGAATTCGCGGGCGGTATCGAGGACGGTCAGAATTTCTTCCGCCGTGAGCGACTCGATGTCGAGCAGATGTTTTTTGGTCCAGGACATATTTTTTGACAGAATTTACAAAATTATCAGAATTGAATTTTGGCTTTCGTGTGCGTTGAAATCATTCGGTTCATTCTGTTAATTCGGTCTAAAGTTTTTTCTTCAATAAAACCTCGTCCTTGGCCGCACCGGATTCGGTGAGCAGCAGGGAAATTTTTTCGTCATGCGCCGTTGGCACGTTCTTGCCGACGAAATCAGCTTTGATGGGCAATTCGCGGTGACCACGGTCGATGAGCACGGCGAGTTGAATTTTCTTGGGGCGACCGAAATCATTGAGCGCATCCATCGCGGCGCGCGTGGTGCGACCGGTGAACAGGACGTCGTCCACCAACACGACGGTTTTGCCAGTGACATCGAACGGCATGACAGTGGGATAAATCGTCGGTGCGGCGCGCTGATCCAAATCATCGCGGTGCATGGTCACGTCGAGATTGCCGACAGGCACAGGATGATTCCAGATGCCCGCGAGAATTTTGCCCAACCGTGCGGCTAGGTGATCGCCGCCGACGGGAATACCCACCAAGACGACCTCGGCGCTGGCTTCATTGCGCTCGGCGATTTCGTGGGCGATGCGAGTCAGCGCACGTTGGATGACTTTGGCGTCGAGGATGACGGTGGCTTCAGGCATTAAAATGAGTTGAGAGTTGAAAGTGGATGGTTGAGAGTTCTGAAACAGCAGGCAAAATAAAAATCGCGAACCGACTCCGCTGGGCGGAGCTGATTCGCGTGGTGCGTGGGGCTTTCATAATTTCCTTCGCCACCTCGCAGGGCGGCGTTAAAGGAATAAATTTTATCGAACTAATTCGTCGCGGCGGCCTGACGATTTTTGCGCCAAGTGGAACGGTGCTTGATGATCCAATCGGTCAGCGCTTGCTCAAAACCGACATCACGCCCGGCTTTTTCAGATTCAATCCATTTGTGACGGAGAATTTCTTCGCGCTCGGCTTGAAACTCGCGGTAGAGCGATGAGTTTTTCAACAAATCGTTCGCCGACGATGAGGCTTCTTTTGCGACGTTCGACATAGGGTAAAATTAGTTGTGAGCCCTAAGTTAATTCGACATTAGGCTGCTGGCAACGCAAATGTCGTGTGGCCATTTCTGGCCACAACCAGCCGCCACGCTATTTATTTATGACCAAACGGATTCGGCTTTTCGGCAGGCAGCGCACGATTCAGAAACAACGGACTGACAAAGAGATAGACCCAGCCGATGACGAAGTGCATCCCGAAGGCGAAACAAAGTTGCACGAGGTCACAGACGCCCAAACCATACGCCACGAGTGAGGCGGAAAGCAGCAAGGCACCGGGCAGTAGCGCGGCGGCGGCCAGTTTCCAACTCGCAACCAAACTCAAATCACGATTCGTGAAGAAACAAATCAACCAGACGGGCAGGAAATAAATCGTGGCCAGCGTCGCCCACGTGAGCAACAGACCAAAAAAAGTTCCCAGCGCGACGAGCGCGAGGATTTCGGGCGACCAAGCGCCCCATTTGGGACGTAAATCCAGCCGGTTAGCCGGAAAGTTGGCCGGGTAATCTAATTCTCCTTCGCCGAAGAGCGAAAAGATGCGGATGGAATCTTTACCGAACTCGAATTGAAAATCCGCAGGCGAACGCAGCACACCGCCGTGTTCTAGATCTACGGAAAAGGCGAGCGTCATGCCCTCCGCTAACATCACCGGCGAATCATCTGACCAAAGTAATTTGCCCGCCCGGATTTCACCTTGCGCGGGCAGTTCGTTCACTGCGGCATCAATGACTGGGAAAATACTATCACTCAACAACCAGACCGTGACCGCCGTGGCGAGGATAGCCACCAAGCATTGCACCACGATCAGCCGTTCGAGTGAGGCACGAGCAAAAGCCGCCACGCCGCGGGGCGTGACGGGTTCCCAAGCGAAAGTGGGTTCGGTGAAGGCGCTCACCGGGCGGAATTATTTTTGCTCCGTCGGCGCAGTCGGCGGCGGAGTGTGAACCACGACGACGGGATAACGGAGTTTCATCACATCATCAACCAGCACTTCTACAAAATAAGTGCCAGCAGTTTCAAATTTGACCTGACCGAAGAACATCACATTGCTGGCGCTGGCGGACGGATCTTTCAATTCAAATTTCATCTCACCTTTGCTCAAGACCGTGGTTTGATCCGGCGCGATGAGGCGGGTGTTTTCGTTGAACTGACCGAGTCCCGCCGTCCAACGGTTATAGATGCAGATGCGATTCGCGACGATGGGTAATTGCGGCACGCGCACGACATTCACGACGCCGATGATGAACAAATTGCCATTCACTTCTTGGCGAATTTCTTCGCACATAAGGGAGCATTGGAGGTCGGGGAGAATGCGGGAGGCTTGCATGATAGTTTTAGATTTTTAGGATTTAATTTTCAGTTCAGCTGCGTGAACGGTGTTTTGCAAAAGCATCGCAATCGTCATCGGGCCAACCCCGCCGGGGTTCGGCGTGATGCGCCCGGCAATCGGTTGCACGTTGGCAAAATCCACGTCGCCGACCAATTTGGTGCCGGTCTTGGAGGTCGCGTCGGGCACGCGATTGACGCCCACATCCATGATCACCGCGCCAGGCTTGACCATGTCCGCTTTGAGAAATTCGGCCACGCCCATCGCTGCCACAATGATATCCGCTCGCAGACAGTGAGCTTTGATGTCGCGCGTTGCAGAATGACAAATCGTCACCGTGCTATTCGCCGCCTGGCCCTTTTGGCACAGCATCGCGGCCATCGGTTTGCCGACGATATTACCACGACCCAGCACGACGACTTCCGCACCTTCCGTTTTCACGCCAGAACGAATGAGCAATTCCACCACGCCCGCTGGGGTGCAAGGGCGGAAGCCAGTATGGTCACCGAGCATCAATTTACCGACGTTGACCGGATGAAAACCATCCACGTCTTTGGTTGGTAACACAGTGGAAAAAATAACCGATTCGCAAATCTGTTTAGGTAACGGCGCTTGCACCAGAATGCCGTGCAAATGGGAAGTCGCGTTTAATTTTGCGATGAGCGCCAGTAATTCGACTTCGGTAGCAGCTTGCGGAAGAAGATGTGTCTCAGAAACGATGCCCAGTTCGGCGCAGGCTTTTTCTTTGCGACCAACGTATACTTTGGAAGCCGGATCTTCGCCCACGCGCACGAAAGCCAAACCAGGAATCACACCCGCTGATTTCAGAACCGCGACCCGCGCGACCAATTCCGATTGAATCTGCGCGGCAATCGCACGCCCATCAATGAGGTTGGCAGCAGCCACGGATTATTTCTTTTTAGCGGCGGGTTCGACTTGGGAAGACGGGGCATTCGAGGAAAGCACCAAAATCTTCTGAATGCTCAAGACCGGCGTATCTTTCCAGCGGGCGTCTAAACCTTCTTCGCCAGTGACCACGATTTGCAAACCATTGTAACGAGCCAAATTCAAATTGGTAGTCGTGGTGTAAAGGTAGTTGATCGCTTTGTTATTTTCGCGGTCGTAAAGTTCAAAATAAGTCGGGGCGACGACGCTAACGGAGGAGCGCACCCAGCCTTCGTGCGTGATAATGCGCGGCGGCGGCGGATTGGTATCCACAATCACCGGCGCTTCCGGGATGACGACAGGGGGAACAACCACTGGCGCGACGACGGGCGCGGGTTCGGGAACGACGGGCGCAGGCTGCGTAACAATGGGTTGTTCAGCCACCACCGTGGTTGGCGTCGGCACAGGCACTTCGGCGGTCGGCGGAATCACGGCGACCGGCGTGGTGGCGGGAATAACCGTGGCGTCTTGCTTCAAATAACTGGCAGCCACAAACGCGAAGGCATTCGTGGGTGTTTCAATCTGCGTCCAGTCACCTTTGACGGAAACTTCAGTAATCGAAGCGCCTTTTTCAATCACTCCGAGCACACTGTAATTTTCGCCCGGACCGGCCCGTAGATTCAATTTCTTCACGGTCACAACTTTATTGGTGGCATCCACGAAGCGAGCGTTGACCCAAACTTTCGTGCCAGCAGGCAGCGCGACTTTGGCCCATTGCGAGGGTTCGCCAGCGGCCGGTTTATCGAGATTAATTTGCGCGAGCACCGTGACACTATCGCCCTTTTTGAACTGGCCAACGGTTTCACCTTTCAAGCCAGCTTGACCGCGAAAGTTGACGTTTTCCGCATCTACTGTGGCGACACCGGGAACGAGCGTGACGGGCGCGGCGGAAATTTTTGCAGCGTGCACGACCGGTTTGGCAGTGGACTTAGCAGCAGCTTTCTTCTTGGCTTTGACGGGCGCGGCTTTAGTAACTTTCTTAAGCTTGGGCGTGACGACGTTCGTCGCCGGTGTGGCGACAACCGGGGCAACCACGACGGGCGCGGGAATCGCGGGCAACGCATTCGTGTTCACCTGCGCCACCGCACTCGTGGCCACCATCAAACCTAGAACCAACCAATAATTCATTTTCATAAATCTGAAATCAGAGTTTTAATTTCGGCGGGCGTCAACGCGCGCCATTTACAAACTTTCAATTCGCCTAGTTTAATCCGGCCAATCTGGGTCCGCAAAAGTTTCTTCACCGTCATTGCCTGCGATTCAAACAATCGACGAACTTCGCGATTCTTACCTTCGCCCAGCTCCATTTCTACAACGCTTTTGGCGCGCGTGGCGGAGATGATATGCGCCGACAGTGCTTTCAAACGCTCGCCCTCGTGGAAAATCCCCTTCTTGAAAAGGTCAATCATCGCGGGAGTCACTTGCCCGTCCACATGCACTAAATATTTCTTGCGGATACCGTAGCGCGGATGCGTCAAGCGCAGCGCAAATTGTCCATCATTGGTGAGAAAAATCAATCCTTCGCTGTTGTAATCCAAGCGACCCACTGAGCTGACGATGTGCAATTCCGGCGGAAGCAACTCGTAGATGGTCGGGCGATCCAATTCATCCTTGTGGGAACAGACGCAACCTTTGGGCTTATGCAGCGCGAGGTAATGTTTGCGCTTTTCGGAAACCACTTTGCCGTCCACCGACACCTCGTCGTGATGAGGATCGACTTTGGAACCCAGCAAGCGAACAACGTGCCCGTTGACGGACACACGACCTTCTAAAATGAATTGCTCGCCGCCCCGGCGTGAAGCCACCCCGGCATCGGCGAGAAATTTCTGGAGACGAACGCTCAAAATAATTGAAGCGCGAACCGTTGAACCATCGCATCGGTTGAACGATTAACGATTCAACGAATCGACGCGTTACGCGTCCGGCTTGGTCTTGCGGAGATTGGTGATCTTGTCGCCCTCTTTCCATTGACCGCGCTTCTTGAGGA
The DNA here is from genome assembly GCA_903911825.1 of uncultured Verrucomicrobia subdivision 3 bacterium. Lineage (GTDB taxonomy): Bacteria > Verrucomicrobiota > Verrucomicrobiia > Limisphaerales > UBA11358 > UBA11358. The sequence goes on along the minus strand of CAIWFB010000314.1, from coordinate 28,113 downwards.
GCGCAGTGCGTTCAAAACGCTTGAGGACGTTACGTTTGCCACCGAGGGTGGAAGCGGCGCGCAGGCTGGGATGCTGTGACATAAAATAGAATTATTGGTTTTTACGTAAAAACGAGTTGTGAAGATACCAAAACCACCCGCTGCCGCAATGAGTAATTTGCCTTAGCAAATAAAATTGGCGACGGAAGGCGTTTGCGCATAGCCTTGTCGCTCAAATTTTGCCCGCAATGACCAATCCAATTTCTACCACCGAAATCCCCGCGATTCCGCCCGGCGTCAAAATCACGCGGCTCGAAAACGGGCTCACGCTCATCGTCCGCGAAGATCACAATGCACCGGTCGTTTCCGTGCAGGCTTGGTGCGCTGCGGGCAGCATTCACGAAGGTAAGTGGTTGGGGGCCGGTCTCTCGCACGTGCTGGAACACATGCTCTTCAAAGGCACGACGAAGCGCCCTGGCAGCCGCATTGATCAGGAAGTGCAGGAAGCGGGCGGCTACATGAATGCCTACACCAGCTTCGACCGCACGGTGTATCACATTGACGTGCCGAACACGGGCGCCGTGAAGGCCATTGATATTCTCTGCGACATCATGCAACACGCGTCGTTGCCGCCGGAGGAATTGGCCAAGGAGCTCGACGTCATCCGCCGCGAAATGGATATGTGCCAGGACGATCCTGGTCGCCGCGCGAGCCGCCGCCTGTTTGAAGTCGCCTATACGAAAAGCCCGTATCGCTTCACGATCATCGGCTATCTCGACATTTTCAACGAAATCAAACCTGACGACATTCGCGCCTATTACACGGAAAAATACGCACCAAATAATGTGTTCTACGTCGTCGCGGGCGATGTAAAAAACGACGAAGTCGTCGCGCAAATCAAAGCGGCTTACGCTCAAAGCAAATCGCGCGCGATGCCGCCGATGGTTTTGCCCGAAGAACCGCGCCAGACTGCGCCGCGCGAAATCATCGAGGAAGCCGCCGTGGAACTCGGCCACTCGCATTTTGCTTGGCACATTCCCGAAGTGCGCCACGCCGATGTGCCCGTTTTGGATGTGCTCGCGGTGTTGCTCGGCAGCGGACGCAGCTCCCGCTTGCACCAACAAGTGCGCGAAAAACTTGGCGTCGTGCATCACGTGGACGCGTGGACTTACAGCCCGGGTTTGCCCGGACTATTCGGCATCAGCGCCGTCGTGGATGGCGAAGAATTTACGGCTTCGAATGAGGCGATTCTGGCCGAAGTTGAAAAAGTAAAAACGTCGTTCGTTTCCACCGAAGAGTTGTCCAAAGCCGTTAAGCAATTCATCTCCGCCACGCTTTCTTCACGCAAAACGATGGAAGGTCAGGCGCAAAATCTCGGCGGTAACTGGCTAGCCGCGCAGGATTTGAATTTCTCCGAACGTTACCTCGCCGCCGTCAAATGCGTCACCGCCGCCGATGTGCAACGCGTAGCTTGCACTTATCTCACGCCGGAAAATCGCACGCTCTACGCGCTGCTGCCCGAAGGCACCGCGCCCAAAGCGTTGGCCAGCGTTGAGACGAATTCTGATCATCCGATTCAGAAAATTGACTTACCCAACGGCATCAAGCTGCTGGTGAAAGAAGATCATCGCCTGCCGTTCGTGGAATTTCGCGCGGTCTTTCAAGGCGGCGTGCTCGCGGAAAACGAAGTGAACAACGGCATCACTTCGCTGCTCGCCAAGTTACTCATCAAGGGCACCACGACGCGCAATGCCGAACAGATCGCCGTGGAAATCGAATCCGTCGGCGGCCACATTGACAGCTACGGCGGCAACCAAAGTTTCGGCGTGAACGCCGAAGTCTTGACGGAAGATTTTGCCATCGGCCTCGAACTCATGGCAGACGTGATCTTGAACCCGATTTTCCCCGCCGACGAATTGGAACGCGAACGCGAAGTACAGATTGCTGGCATCCAATCCCGCCGCGACAATCTGCTCAAGAGCGCCAGCCTCGCAATGCGCCGCGAACTGTTTGGCGCAAAAAATTTCGGCCTTGATCCCAGCGGCACCGAAGCCAGCGTGGCGAAAATCTCGGGCGCGGACATCAAAGCCTTTTATCAAAAGCTCGCCGTGCCGAATAATTGCGTCATCGCCATCTTCGGTGACGTCAACACCGCGAACGTGAAAGCTGCCGTAGAAAAAGCATTTGGCAACTGGACGGGCAAGGTTACTCAACCTTCAACCTTCAACTTTCAACCAGCAACTGCTACGAAACGCGTGAACGAAACGCGCGATAAAAAACAAGCCGTGCTCGTCATCGGATTTCCTGGCACGACGATGTTCAGCGAAGATCGTTACGCGCTGGAAATCTTGCAAGAGACGTGCAGCGACCTTGGCTCACGCCTATTTCTCCGCATCCGCGAACAACTTGGCCTCGCTTACTACGTCGGCGCGCAAACGCTGTGTGGTATTGCGCCGGGCTACTTCGCGTTTTACACCGGCACGGAACCGACGAAGACCGCGCAGGTCGAAGCGGAGTTGCTCAAGGAAGCCGAATTGTTACGCACCGAAGGGTTGACGGCGGAAGAATTGAAGCGCGCCAAAGCGAAAATCGTGGGGCAGAAGAAAATCGCCCGCGCCGACCTCGGCCAACTTGCTTCGGCAACGTCGCTTGATGAACTTTACGGACTAGGCTGGCAACGGACGGAACAAGACGACGCCAAATACGAAGCCGTGACGCTCGAACAGATCAAAGCCGTCGCGCAAAAGTATTTGAAACCGGAAACCGCCGTCATCGCTATCATCAAGCCGGAAGCGGTTTAAGCCAAAATCAGCCAAATGATTTCAGCCGGAAATAATTCTAAACATTTGGTTAATTCTGTCTAAAAAACCTCATGAAAAAAGTCGCCGCGTTCAGTTTAGTTCTGCTCGCGCTCGTCGCGAACGGCTTTGGTGCGAATCCGGATTACAAATCCGTGCTCGTCGTCGTCACGAATGACAGCGTCCGCGTGCGGCTGCCATTAACGGACGTGACCGGCAAAGTGCGAGTGAAAGAACGCACTTCAGATGGTTTCGGCCTGCCGCTGGCACCGATGAAAACAGCGCTCGGCAAAAGGCATTATCTCGAATGGCAGATCGGTTACGACACTCCGGGCACCAACAGCCCCACGCTCGTGCCGCAGATTGTTTTCACGCGCAATGGCGAAACGAAACACGGGCACGAACTTTCCAAGATCCTCTTTGAAAGCGTGCGGCTCGGCCTGTTGTCCACGAATCAAATCATCGCCGAAATTGCCGCGTTGAAGAAAATTCCCGCCGCCGATTTTGAGGAGAGCCAGCCGATGCAAGTGGAGACGGACACGAACAATGCTTCCGGCGGTTTTCAGCGCGCCGTGCAACGTATTCCGCAGTTCACCAAAAATTCGCCGTATGGTTCCGTGCAAATCCAATTAAAGCAGAAGCAACGGGCAGTCGGTTATCAAGCGATGGTTTATGTCTGCCTGCCGCTGAATCAGGTTTTGACGGCGGATGGGGCGCTGCGCAAGAGCAGTCCGGCCAAATCGAAAGAGACGGTTTACTACGATTTCACGCGGGAGAATGCGGCTTTTGTTTTAGACATCGTCCATGCGTTTGGCATGGCCTCGCAGCAGCACAATGAGGACATCAGCAAGATTCTGAATCTGGTTTTGAAGAACGCGACCGATTAGCCGCGCGGAGCGGATCAGCTCTTCACCGGCGGCATACCCAGATAATCCATCCCGACGAGACAGACGTCGTCGTCGAATTGACCGTCGTGCGCAAAGCTGCGGATCACTTGGATCAATTCATCGAACAAAATTCCCGGCGGATGCGTCAGCAGATTTTTCACGTCCAGCGTGAGCCGTTCTTGCGAATACAACTCCTCGTTCTGCCCCTGCACTTCGTAAAGCCCATCGGTGAAGAGCATCAGGAAATCGCCTGCATGAATCGCTGATTCACTCGTTTGATACGGCGGGTCTTCGAACAATCCCAGCGCTGGCTGACCGCGACCGGAGGAATTCGCCAGCGCTTCCACGCGATCCATTGATCGGCGGATGATGAGCGGCTTGGGATGTCCGGCATTCGCAAAGCGCAGCTGCCCCGTGCGACAATCCGCTACGGCGTAGAACGCGGTCGTGAGCATCGGCGAACCGGTGTTCTTGAGAATGCTGCACAGATCAAAATTTAATTTACGCAGAAACGCGCCGGGATCGCGAGCGAGCGGTTTCAACTCTTCGGCCAACGCGCGGATCATCGCCGTGACCAGCGCGGCACGAACGCCATGTCCAGTGACGTCGCAGATGAATACGCTGACTTCAGTGTCAGAAATCGCGGAGACGCTGAAGAAATCGCCGCTGACTGATTCGGCTGGTTCGTAGCGATGCACGAATTGGAACGCGCTCAATTCGGCGGGCACGCTCGGCGGAAAATTCGGATACGTCTGCGGCAACATCGTGAGCTGAATCTCGCGGGCGGTGCGGAGATTCTCTTCCATCAACGCATTCTTTGTGCGCAATTCTTCGCGGCTGCGGGAGAGTTCCGCCGTGGCGCGACGGATCTGTTCCTCCGCGCGTTTGCGCTCGGTGATGTCTTCCACGGTGCCTTCGTAATACAGCAGTTTCCCCTGCCGATCACGCACAGCGCGGCAGTTCTCCGCGATCCAAATGATAGTGCCGTCCTTGCGATAGATCTTCGACTCGAAGCCGCTCAACGTGTCGTTCTCCTGCATGAGCCGCACAAATTCTTCGCGGCGCACAGTCTCGACATACAAACCGCTGGCGATGTCTTTGATGGCGGCCATCAATTGCATCGGCGTGTCGTAACCGTAGATGCGGGCGAGGGCGATGTTCGCCAGCAGATAATGCCCATCCACGGTCGTGCGAAAAATACCTTCCACGAGATGATCGAAAATACCGTAGTAATTTTCCTTTTCCTCGATGATCGCCAGCCGTTCGGTCTGGCGAGCAATGGAACAGTGAATCGCGTGCCGCAACGTCTGCGCCACGAGTTGTTCGCTGCCGAGATAATCCTGCGCGCCGGCATAGACCGCTTCGCCCAGAAACGTTTCGTCTTCGCTCGGCCCGATGACCAGCACTGGCAGCGAGGGCGCCTTGGCTGTGAGCGAAGTGATTTGAAAGAGGGCGGAAGTGTTCGCCTGCGGAATCTCAAAGAGAATGGCGTGAAATAAATTCGTCGCCAACATCGCCAAGCCAGCATCGGGCGTGGGCTCCACGGTCAGCTCCAATTCCGTGGTGCCGGAACGCAGCAATTCTCCGATGCGAAGCGAAAGTTTCGCGTCGTTACTGATCAACAGGATTTTAAGTGGGCCGTTTTCCATGGAATCCCCGTCCGTTGAAAATACAGGGTTCGCGCCGTCCCGCAAGCGCGTTGCGGCGAGTGTTTCAACTTTTCATCGCCCCGTCCCGTGTTATCTTGACCGCTCGAAACATGCCCAGTGTCTTCATCAAAACTTACGGATGCCAGATGAACGAGCGCGATAGCGAAGCCGTCGCTGCCCAGCTCGTCGCCAAAGGCTACACGCTCGCCAAGACCGAAGGCATCGCCGATGTGGTGCTGCTGAACACGTGCAGTGTGCGCGATCTCGCCGAACAGAAGGCGATGAACAAGATGAAGAATCTCGCCGGCACCGCGCGGAAAGATAATCCCAATCAAATTCTCGGCTACCTCGGCTGCATGGCGCAGAGTCGCGGCAAAGAACTCATTGATAAATTACCCGACGTTGATTTAGTTCTCGGCACACAGAAATTTCATCGCGCGGCTGAATATCTGGATGAATTACTCTCTGGCAAGCGCGAAAAAATCGTGGACGTCGAAGCCGAAGCCAAGAGCGAAGCCACCATCCGCGAACATCTCCTCAACGGCAGCGCGAAGACTTCCGTCTCCGCTTTCGTCAGCATCATGCAAGGCTGCAATCAATACTGCACCTTCTGCATCGTGCCCTACACGCGCGGCGAAGAACGCAGCCGCACCATTGATGACATCGTCGCCGAATGTCGCGAACTCGTGGCCCGCGGCGTGCGCGAAATCACCTTACTCGGCCAGATCGTCACCAGCTTCGGCAAGCGCGACATCCCGGTGATTGGTAGGGCGGGCACGGATTCAAATGGCGGCGCGCATGGAGTGACGCGCCCTACCTTGCAAATTTCCCCGTTCGTCCAACTCCTCGATGCCGTCCACGCGATTGACGGCCTAGAACGCATCCGCTTCACCTCCCCGCATCCGAAAGGTTATGGCGATGACTTGGTCGAAGCTTACGCGCGGCTACCGAAATTATGCGAGAGCGCGCACATCCCTTTGCAGAGCGGCAGCGATCGGTTGCTCAAGCTCATGCACCGGGGCTACACGCGGGAAAAATTTCTCGGCATCATCCAAAAACTACGCGCCGCCAAACCGGGCATCGGCATCACCACCGACATTATCGTGGGCTTTCCTGGTGAGACGGAGGAAGATTTTGAACTGACGCTGTCACTCTGCCGCGAAGTGCAATTCGACAACGCCTACATTTTCAAATACTCCCCGCGCCGCGACACACCCGCTGCCGACATGCCCGATCAAGTGCCGCAGGAAATCCGCGAGGAACGCAATCATCGCCTCCTCGAACTAGTCAACGGCATCGCCGCCCGCAAATACGACGCCTTCATCGGTCAACAAGTGCAGATTCTCGTGGAAGGCCCGAGCAAAAAGAATAAAGCCCGCTACACCGGACGCACCCGCTGCAACCGCATCGTCCTCTTCGAAGGCAGCACCCGCCATCAGGGCCAGCTCATGGATGTGAACATCGAGCGCACCGGTTCCTTCACGCTCTACGGCGACCCGGCCATTTTGGAGTAATTTTCCTCCCGCCGCCGTTCCGGCTGACCCAAAGAGAATCGATTTACCCCTCCCGCGAATGCGGAAACCTTAAAACGCTCCGTTTTAGCTGATAGGCTACATACTTCCTTAGCTCCCTTCGCGTTCTTCGCGCGACACCTTGGCCCGGAAACTTATTTGAGCTGCAAAAAGTTTTTCAGAATCGTGCGGCCGTTTTCGGTGAGGATGCTTTCGGGATGGAATTGCACGCCCCAGATGGGCAGCGTCTTGTGCTTCACGCCCATGATCTCGCCTTCTTCGGTCTCGGCGGTGATCTCCAGACAGTCAGGAATCGTGTCGCGCTTGATGACGAGCGAATGGTAGCGCGTGGCGGGAAACGGATTGGCCATGCCGGCAAAAAGATCTTTGCCATTGTGCTTAATCGGCGAGGTCTTGCCGTGCATCATGCGATAATTTACGACGACTTCCGCGCCAAACGTGTGGCCGATACATTGATGACCGAGGCACACGCCGAAAATGGGGATGCCTTCGTTGGCGAATGTCTTGATGACGTCGTTGGACAGACCGGCTTCGCGCGGCGAGCACGGCCCCGGCGAGACAAGAATGCGTTCGGGCTTGAGCGCGCGGATCTGTTCGATGGTGATCTCATCGTTGCGGCGCACCTGCAAGTCCACGCCCAACTCGCCGAGGAATTGCACGAGGTTGTAGGTGAACGAATCGTAGTTGTCCAAGACCAAAACCATAATCTTGCTGAGAGATTATGGTTTTCGCCGCCAAACAACAAGACCGATGGTTTGACTTGCGCGGCGGCGGGCAATATTCCATTTCATTATTCCATGAACGATGACCTGACCAAGCTACAGCGCAGTCCGCGCGACATCGGCCGTTGGCAAAAGGCGCAGGAGCAATTGCTGGGCGGGCGGCACGGGCCGGCGCTGGCGGGCTATCGGGAATTGGTGCGGCATTATCCGGGCGTAGCAGAATTGTGGTTTGAATTGGGCAACGCGGCGGCGGGCGAATTGGATTTTGCTTTGGCCAATCAGGCGTATCAGCGAGCGCAGGCGGCAGCGCCGCAGAACGCTTCGCTGATGAGTATGATCGGCCTGCAATATCAGGGGCTGCGCCAGTTGGATGACGCGCGGACGTGCTACGAAAAAGCCGTGGTGGCTGATCCAAATTCCGTGGATGCCCGCATCAATCTGGCGGTGTGGTTCGAAAAAGAGCGGCGCTTGGACGAGGCGTGGGAATGCGTGGAGAGTTGTCTAGCCCAACATCCGCGCGACGATCAGGCGCGATATTTTCGGGCGTTGCTGTTGCATCGCAAAAAGCAGGATGCGGCGGCGGAAACGGCCTTGCGGGATTTGATAGCCGACGGGCCGCAATATCCGTATGTGAAATACGCCGCGCCACATCTGCTCGGGGTGGTGCTCGATCAATCAGGGCAATACGCTGAAGCGATGCGCTGGTTGCTGCAGGCCAAAGCCCAAGTGCGCACGATCACAGACATCGCCCAGCTCGAAAAAGGGTATGACGCGAGCGACCGGCGGCGACGGGAATTGCTGGCGGGCTTGACGCCGGAAATGATCCGGCGCTGGCGGCAGGAAGCGCCGGCTTCCAAGGAGAATTATCAGCTCGCCTTCCTCGGCGGGCATCCGCGCAGTGGCACGACGCTGCTGGAACAAATCTTGGACGCGAATCCCGACGTATTGGCCTTTGATGAGCCGACGGCGTTTCATCACGAGGTGGAAAAGCAACTGAGCTTGAAGCCGGGGGCCAAAGGCGCAGCGGATCTGGATGGGCTGTCCAAAACTCAGCGGGGCGAAATGCGCCGCCGTTATGTGAAAAGTTTGTTACGCGAAGTGCCGGGCCAACCGACTCAGCGTTTGCTAGTGGATAAGAATCCTTCGCCCACGATGTCGCTAAATGTGTGGCTGCGCGTTTTTCCGGAATTGAAAGTCATCATCGCCCTGCGTGATCCGCGCGATGTGCTGATCAGTTGTTTCTTCCTGAACATCATGTTGAATGCGACGAACGTAAATTTTCTTAGCCTGGAGCGCACCGCGAAGCATTACTCCGATTTGATGGATGTGTGGCTACGGGTGCGCGAACTCGGCGGCTTTGACTGGATTGAATCGCGCTACGAAGACGTGGTGGCAAATGTAGAGACCGAAGGGCGCAAAGTGACGGAGTTTCTCGGCCTCACTTGGCACGCGGATCAGGCGCGCTCGCACGAAACGGCCCGGCGCAAGGTGCTTTACGCGCCGACGTATCACGACGTGACGCAACCAGTCTATCAACGCGCCGTGGGCCGTTGGGAACGCTACGCCGAGGCTTTGGCACCAGTTCAAGGCAAGCTCGCGCCGTATTGTCGGGCGTTTGGTTATTCCGAATAGAATCTTCGCAGTCGCCAACCAGTCGCCAAAAGCGGGCCAATTCCGGCAAATTTGGTTACTCCCCCATATGTGGTATAGCTGCGAGCGCGAAGCCTGTTAGTCTCGGGTATTGGTTCGGTTCAAAAGGAAAAATCAAACCGTCACTACATCGTCACCTAATTGCAACAATTCGGTAAAATCAAACTCCAACGATTCAGCAGACTAAAGCGCACCTAAAAAACCATATGAAACGATCGCTCTTCACCAAAAGAATAAAACAATCATTGCTGGCCGTTCCGGCGGCCGCGCTGATGCTCGGCGCTGCGCAGGCAGGCTCCACTGTGGGCTTGAACATCCAGTCTTGGTATTATGATTCCGGCACGACACCCCAAACCGTGGGTTATGGCGCGGGCTATCAAACCACTGGTTTTCCGGCGACAGCCAAGGCGTTCGGCGTGGGTGCGGCAAATTGGGTCAATACGGATCCTTTGGATTGCAGTTCAGCCGTCTCCACCAGTGTGGCGATGGGCGCTATCACGGCCAATCTCACGGCGGCGAATCCTTGGGAGAGCGATATCGGCAACTTGATCATCGGTTCTGAATGGGCGGGCCCCGCGACCGTTACCCCCGGCAACGATGAAGTGACTTGGAGTTTTTTGGATAACACCGGATGGAGCGTGGATCTCTCGGGCTTGAATACGGCGTTTCCCAACGGCTACGTCATTCAATGTATCGGGGCGAGCAAAGCCACGGCGAATTCACTCATCACGTTTTCGGATCCGGCGGCAGGCGCGCTCGGTTTCAATCCGATCTACACTGCTGGCAATGCGAATTATAACGGCCCCGTAGGGTTACAAGTGCCGACGCCGACGCTCACCGGCGACACGCTCACGATGAGCAGCCCTTCCCGACCGGCCAGCGCGAATTGTGCGCTTGCGGGCTTCATCATCACCGACCAACCGGTGGTCACGCGCGATGTGCCCACGAGCATGTTGCTTGCGAGCGGCGCGGCCTTGGTGCTGCCAACGCCGACCACAATCATCGGCATTGGCCTGACGTATCAGTGGCAACACGCGGGCACGAATCTGCCCGGTGCCACGTTCTCCAGTTACACGAATAGTTCACTGGTGCCGACCGATGCCGGACTTTATTCAGCCGTCGTCACGAGCACTTTTTTTCCTTCACAATCTGTGACGGGACAAGTAGCCAGTGTCAATGTCGTTCCCGCCCACGCGGCGCGCTCCGCCACGTTTGACGGCAACACCGGCGTCACCGGTGCGCAAGATGGTTCCGGAACCTGGGGCTTTACATTACTCAATTGGTGGAGCGGTTCGGCGGATGATTACTGGGGCAACCCAGATTCGGCCATCTTTGGCGCGGGCGGCACGGGGGCCTATTCAGTGGCTTTGACGGCAAATGTTTCGGCCAACGCCATCACCTTCAACAGCGGGGCTTACACAATCACCAATACGGCTGGGGAAATTCTTACTCTGGCTGGAACCGGGGCTATTACCGCAACCACCAACGGCACGATTGCTTGCCCGCTTTCGACGGGAACCAATGGCTTGACCAAAGTTGGGGTTGGTAAACTGACGCTCGCGGGCGCCTTCGACGCGACTAACAATGTTCTGGTCAAAACTGGCACCTTGGAAGTGCAGACCAAGACCGGTGGTGATGCACCTTACATCGTGACCAACGGTGCCACGCTTAGGATCGGTTACAATACCGGCGGCGGTTATGCGAATACCGGCCTCAAAATATATGGCGACGGCACCGCAGCAACTTCTGGACTCTATCTCAAAGGTGGAACTACTTACAACGTAGCCGGCACGCCGACGTTGTTGGGCGCTCCCACCACCGTCCACCAATACGGCACGGGTATGGCTTCCCTCGGTATTTTTGATGTCAACGGCACAGGTTTGCTCTGCAGTTCAGCCGCCTCTGGCTCGATCATTGATTCAAATGTCCAAATGGTGCGCATCACCTACGGTATGGCGGCACAAGTGGATGTGGGCGCCAACACGACCACCGGCGACTTGATCCTCAACGGCCCGCTGAATGTCGGCCCTTACACCGACGGCTCCATCTACGGATTCATCAAGCGCGGCACTGGTTCACTTCGTTTGAACGCCGTCGCCACGACCACCAATTCAGCTTTAGATGTCCGCGCCGGTTCCGCCATCTGCGGCGTGAATGATTGTATTGGCCTCAATGCCATTTTGAAATCAGCCGCCAGTGCCACGATTGATCTGAAAGGCACCACGCAGAACGTTAGCAGTGCCACCTTGTTAGGCACGTTGAAGATGACTATCAATAAAGGTGGTTCTCCCAACTGCAACCAACTTATCGGCACAGTCACCTTTGGCGGCACTTTGGTCGTGACCAATACCGGCGGCACGCTGGCCTTGGGCGATACGTTCACGCTATTCCCGGGCAGCAGCGGCGGCGGGGCTTTTACCTCGCTAGTTTTGCCGACACTGTCGAATGGTTTGGCGTGGCAGGATAATTCGGCGGTGGACGGCACCATCTCGGTGATTGTCGGCTCCATTGCTCCGAGCTTCGTTACCGACCTTTCTGGGGTGACCAACTTCGCATACGTCGGCACCCTGCCGACTTTCAGCGTCGTCGCGGCGGGCGATCCCACCCTGCGTTATCAGTGGGTCAAAAACGGCGTCACGCCGGTGGGCACCGACAGTGCAACAATCACGTTGCCCGCCATCACGCTGGCCTCCGACGCGGATTATTCCGTCACCGTCACGAACAACTTCGGTGCAGTCTCTAGCTTGACGAATCATCTGACGGTGATTTCGCCTGCGCTGTTCGCCGCGCAGATTGTGGCGGATGCCCCGTTGGCTTACCTGCCCTTGAGCGAAACGGATGCGCCGACGGCCTATGATTATTCCGGGCACGCTAACAATGGCACCCAACAGGGCGGCCTCACGCTGGGCGTGGATGGCCCGAGAACTCCAGCCTTCCAAGGATTCACCGGCAGCACGACCGCGTATCAATTCGATGGTGGCAGCGCCAGCATTGATTGCGGCACGGCGCCGGCGATTTCTGGAACGAGCGACTTCACCGTGGAAGCCTGGGTGAATACCACCACCACCACGTTCTCCCGACTCATTCAACAGCGCAGCGGTTTTGACGGTGAATATATGTTCGACCTCAACGCCGACGGCACCCTGCACTTCACTGTTTATGGCGGCGGCTATCAATTCGACTTCAATTCGCCCGGCACGAAGCTGGTCAACGACGGAAGCTGGCACCACATCGTAGCGGAACGCAGTGGCACCAACGGCTTCATCTTCATTGATGGCAGCCTGATGGCGCAAGCCTCCGGCCCGGTGCGTCCGCTCAATGACACCTTCACGGTGGGCGTGGGCAAAGATTTCCGCGATGATAGTTCCTACTTCGACGGCGCACTCTGCAACGTGGCTATTTACAGCCACGCCTTAAGCGCTGCCCGCGTTGGTGCGCACGCCGTCACCGGCATTCTCGGCACCACACCGCTGGCGATCACCATTGCTCCCGGCGGGGCCACAATCACTTGGCCGCTGGGCATTTTGGAAAGCGCCACGACCCTCAGCCCGTCCAATTGGACACCCGTGACTGGTGCGACCTCGCCCTACTCCTGGTTATCCACCACAAACGCTTCCCGCTTCTACCGCGTGAAGCTGTAAGCCAACCCCTTCGCCATTCTTGGTAAAAACGAACGCGGCCGGGAAGTGATTCCCGGCCGCGCTTTTTTTAAATTGGATTTTTCAGTCAACGCTGAACCAAAACCCGCCACCGCCTTTCACGCTTCGCCCGGAACCGGCACGACGTCATCTTTCGGAGCCACGACTTTGCCGCTTTCAAAATCCGCAGCGGAAGGCGAAAGTGCGAGGTTATACCAAGGCGATTCGGTATTCGTCGTCAGATCCGACCAGCGCACGAGTTGGCCAGTGTAGGCAGAGATGCGCCCCATGATCGCGGTCAACGTAGATTCCGCCACCGTGCGAGCGGCGTTGACCGGTGTGCCGTTGACGATGCTCTGCAGCAAATAGACGTGTTCTTCCACGTAGGGATTCGCGTGTGTCTTGAATTCCGGCACGGTGAGCGCGGCGAGCTTGGCCGAGGTCATCTTGCCGCCGCCGAAGGTGCTGCCTTCGGTGCCGCTAAAAAATTCACTCACCGAACTATAGGTGCCGCTGACCTGTCGGCACATGCTGTGGATATGGACGTCTTCGCCGTAATTGTAATCCACGCTGAAGAAATCGAATTGATCACCCGTCTGGCGCCGCGCCCGTCCGCCGAAACCCACCGCCGAAACCGGGGTGCGACCGATGAACCAGTTCGCCACATCCAAGTTGTGCAGATGTTGCTCCACGATGTGATCGCCGGACATCTGGGAAAAACTCGTCCAATTGCGCACCATGTAGCTCGCATCGCTTTCATCTTTCTCGCGATTCTTGAACCACAACCGGCCACCACACCAACTGACTGTGCCGCCGACGATTTTGCCGATGGCACCGTTCGCCACGGCAAATTGATTTTTCATATAACTCGCCTGATGCCGCCGTTGCGTGCCGGCGACCACGGATAAGCCTTTCGCTTTGGCCACTTCGCCGATTTCAATGAACTTCCGCGCGCCCACCGGATCAACCGCCACCGGCTTTTCGACAAAAACGTGCTTGCCGGCTTTCACGGCGGCTTCGAAATGCGCCGGACGAAACGCGGGCGGCGTCGCGAGAATCACGAGGTCCACCGGCTGCGCCATCAAATCGTGATATCCCGTTGCGCCCGAGAAAACGCGGTCAGCGGGAATATTGTATTTCTTGGCCACGTCATTGGCGCGGTCTGCAAAGAAGTCCACGACCGAGTAAACTTCAATCTCGTGCCCCAGTGATTTGGCGGCTTCGATGAGGTTTTCCGTAGCCCCCTTACCACGACCACCGCAGCCGACGAGACCGACTTTGAATTTTCTGGGCGTGCCTTCCGCCCGAACATTGAACAAGGGCAAGGCGGAAACCGCCGCCCCGGCGAAAGCGACATTTTTCAAGAAATTGCGGCGCGGCATGATGATGGGTGTGGTCATAGAATATTTATTGTTAGAATCCAGTTGGTGGACGAACGCGGTGGTGTTTTGGTTAAATGTTTTTTTGGAAAAATGTGGCTTTATTCAGCCGGAAATTCGTCACAAGTCAAGGCCACGACTTTCACGCTTGTCGGATTTTTTTTTGCGTGTTAACAAAGGCCATGCAAAAAACCTTTCCGTTGAACTTCGGTCTCGCCCTCGTGGTCAGTTGCGCGCTCACCGTCAATCTGCTGGCTGCCGAAACTACTCCGCCCCTCAAAGCGTTGCTGATCGCCGGAGGTTGCTGCCACGATTACGAAAATCAAAAAGTCATTCTCAAGCATGGCCTCGAAGCGCGTGCCAACGTCATCGTGGATGTCATCTATGTCAACGATGCGACCACGCATCCCGCGCTGCCGATCTATGGCCATCCGGATTACGCCAAAGGTTACGATGTCGTCATCCATGACGAATGCGCGGCAGACATCAAAGATTCGGCGGTGATTCAAGGCGTGCTCCAGCCGCATCAGCAAGGAATTCCCGGGGTGAATTTGCACTGCGCCATGCACAGTTATCGCTTCGGGGAATTCACCAAGCCGGTGACGAACGGGGCGGCCAACTCATTTTGGTATGAATATCTCGGCCTGCAATCCAGCGGCCACGGACCGCAGGAACCGATTGCGATTGCGTTCACCGACAAGACGAACGCCATCACCACGGGCTTGGCGGATTGGACGACGATTCACGAAGAGCATTACAACAACATCCGCATTTTTGATACCGCTCACGCCCTCGCTTCCGGAACGCAAGTTATCAAAAATAAATCCGGCGAACCGCAGCGCACGAACACTTTGGTAGTTGCCTGGGTGAATCTTTACCAAGAAAAAACTCGCGTCTTCTCCACCACAATCGGTCACAACAATGAAACGGTCGCGGACGACCGTTACCTCGATTTGGTGACGCGGGGTTTGCTGTGGGCGTGCGACAAACTGGATGCGAACGGCAAGCCGAAGCCCGGTTACGCCGCCGTGAAATGAACTAGCTTACTTGACCACCGGCGGCGCAGCAGCAGCTTTGACCCTGTGCGTCCCGCCCTTGGAGTCAAGATTAGCTTCGAGATCAGCCGCTGTCACAGTGGATTGGACTCCGTTCGTCGGCACTTCCACTTTAGCGACCCAAAGGATCGCGTTCAGCACGATCTTGCGGAAATTATCATCGCCCCAGTTGTGGTGAAAATGTCCACCGGTGAAACCAAAGCCGCGTCCGCCCTCGCCGCGTTCACTCGCCCACATGACCGTTTGCGCTTCACCCCGCGCCACGGCAGCGCGCACGCCGGGATTACCTTCATGCGGCCCATCGGCCCGATACATCGTGTCCGCATCGGGAACAGCGGCGAGGATCGGTGTCACGCCTTTCATACCCTCGCGGAAACGCATATTGAAATACCATTCATCGCGCAACTTGAACGGCGTTACCCCACGCGTGATGGGATGCAGCGGCAAGGTTTTGAAATCCGCGTCCCAATGCGGATTCACCGAACGGTTGATCTCAAAACAGCCGCCAATCCAGTCGAGAAATTCGCGCTGCCCCTTTTCAATCGTCGGTTCGCAAGCATAATGCAGGCACGCCAGACCAACGCCGTTTTGGCTCAACGCGCTCAATTGTTGCAGATGATCTGCCTGCAATGCCGGATGCCCGCCGCCGCCATCGCTGTAAATCACTACCGCCGCCGCGCCGTTGAGCACGGCTGAATTCGTCGGCCAACCGTTCGTATAAACCTCCACCTTGATACCCGGAAAATCAGCGAGACATTTTTGGAACAACAGCAACCCAGCGCGATGCTCGTGCTCACCGGGGCCATGGCTCGGCTGGCCTGCGATCATCACGATGCGCTTAGCTTCGGCGCGACTCACGTCAGGAAAAATGGCGAACAACGATAACAGCAAAAATGCGATAGTTCTCATGAATTAGAAATACGTTAGTGGTTGCTGGATGGACGGTTTTTTCGCACCGAGATTACAACATTATTTAAAAGTCTTTTCAGAAACACCAAGCCCTTGCTCGCAATGTCATCCCGACGTGGTTCAATTTTCCGCCAGATCGCCGCCGCGCGCGCAATCACCTTTACATCCTGCGTGAACGATTCGATCACTACTGCGCCATCATATTTTATGTCGCGCAACGCCTGCGCAACGCCGCGCCAGTCCACATGATCGTTGCCCGGTGTGCCACGATCGCTCGCGCTCGCGTGGATGTGCCCAACGTGCTTGCCTGCGCGACGGATGGCGTCCGCCGGATTTTTTTCCTCGATGTTCATGTGGAACGTATCAAGCAACAGTTTTAACACCGGACTTTTCACTTCACGGATCATCTGCAACCCCTGCTCCACCGTGTTGAGAAAATCCGTCTCGAAGCGATTCAATGGTTCTAGGCAAATGATTTTTCCGTTCGCTTCCGCGTAAGCGCAAATAGTTTTGAGATGGCCACGCACCGTCTGCCATTGACGTTTGTATTCATCCGCCGGAACAGCATCCGCGCGCCCCGTCGCCGAATACAGTGGCCCCATTATGATGTCCGTCCCCAGCACACCCGCAATATCCACGAGTCGTTTCAGGTAGATAATCGTCGCTCGTTGCTGCGCCTTGGTGCCGCGCAAATCACGACTCGGAGGAAAACACGCGCAGACGGAAGTGCAGACTAATCCGTGCCGGTCAAGTTGCGCCCGCACAAACGCCGCATCAATGTCCGTCGGGTTTTCAATGGCGATCTCCACGCCGTCAAAACCCCACGCTTTGAACTGGCGAAACAGCCGCGTGTTCTCGTTGGTGAACGGCGAGGTGAAGAGAAAGGTGTTGATGCCAAATTTCATTTTGTGATGACTTAAATTGCTTTCGCAAAATCTAGTTCAAGCATCCCAAATGAAAAGCCCTAAGCCTCTTCAAGCCTTCTTCATCGGCGTGCGCAGCACCTTCAGCGTCTCGGGCAATTTGTAATGCCGCTTCAAACCCACATCGCCCAACATTCCTGCCGGCACGCGGGCGATGAATTCCGGAAAACTTTTCTCGACGCGATCTTTGATCAGCTTCTGCCCGGCCTTGGATGACCAGAACTCGTCCTCGATTTTCGTCAGCGCAATCGCCGCTTCGTCATTCGTCATGTTCTCACGCTTCGCGAGCGCCCAGAGCATTTCCGCATCGCCCGGCAAGGCCACGGGGAACGACACAAACTTCAGCGTGATCTCCTGTTCGTCGCTGCCTTCCGCGCCGGGTGGACGCACCAAAATCCGGCTGTGAAACTGCGTGCCGTCCGGCAGTGAAACATCCACGCGCAAACCCTTGCCATCCTCGTTCGGCTCAATGTCCAAATCCACATCACCGAAACCTGCGACCAATTGCTGCTTCACTTCTTCCAGCGTCTTCGCCTCCAAATCCGGCAGCGCGATGCGCTCACAGAATTTCTCAAACGAGTTAACGCGGTTCTTCGCACGCAGCTCCGCCTCGAACGCGGAATAAATTCTATCCGCTAGCGCCGAATCAATTTCTACCTTCGGCAAAATGGTGCGGAGCAAAGCCAGCAACTGCGCCGGCTCATCCTGTTTGGATTTTTTCGGTTTCGTTTCTTTGGCCATAAAATTTAGCTACTCTTGTTTTTGTTCATCGCCGCCGTGAACCAATCCGCCGCCGCCGGTTGCGCCGGTTGCGCGGGACGATTAAAACCGCCGCCCGCCGGACGCGGCGCGCTCGGTGAAGTGCGTGTGCCGCTCGTGCTCGCGCCGATGACTGGCGCGGCCTTCATCGAGAGAGCGATGCGTTTGCGCGGCAAATCCACCTCCGTCACCGTGACCATGACGCGCTGCGAAACTTTCACGACTTCGGACGGGTCTTTGATGAAGCGGTCAGACAACTGACTGACGTGCACCAGCCCATCTTGATGCACGCCGATGTCCACGAACGCGCCGAACGCGGTGACGTTCGTCACAATGCCGGGCAACTTCATGCCCGGTTTCAAGTCCTCCATTTTTTCCACGCCGCTTTGGAACGAGAAGACTTCAAACTTCTGGCGCGGGTCGCGGCCGGGCTTCGCGAGTTCGCCGAGAATGTCTGTCAACGTCGGCAAGCCCACGGTTTCATTGACGTATTTCGGTAATTGAATTTTCTGCCGCAAGCCCGCATCACGCATCAGGTCGCTGACGGTGCAGTTCAAATCCTTGGCCATGCGATCCACCAGTTCGTAACTCTCCGGATGAACCGCGCTCGCGTCCAGCGGATGCGCGCCGTCGCGGATGCGTAAAAACCCGGCGGCTTGCTCAAACGCTTTTTCGCCGAGACGCGGAACTTTTTTCAATTCCGCGCGCGACTTGAACGGCCCGTTTTCATTGCGATACGCCACGATGTTCGCCGCGAGCGCGGGGCCAAGACCGGAAACGTAAGCCATCAATTGTTTGCTCGCCGTGTTCAATTCCACGCCGACGCCGTTCACGCAACTGATCACCACATCATCGAGACTGCGCTTGAGAGCGCCCTGCTCCACGTCGTGTTGATACTGGCCGACGCCGATGGATTTCGGATCGAGCTTCACGAGTTCGGCGAGCGGGTCCATGAGGCGACGGCCAATCGAAACCGCACCGCGCACCGTGAGGTCTTGCGTGGGAAATTCTTCGCGCGCCACGTCGGATGCAGAGTAAATCGAAGCGCCACTTTCGTTCACCATCACCACGGGAATCGTCGAAGGCAGCTTGAGCGCCTTGATAAACGTTTCCGTTTCGCGACCTGCCGTGCCGTTGCCGATGGCGATGGCTTCGATGTTGTATTTCTTGATCATGCTCAACAACGCCATCGCCGCCTCCCGCACTTCGCCCGCGCTGGAAACCGTCGGATAAACCACGTCGTTGTGCAGCAATTTTCCTTGGCGATCGAGACAGACAATTTTACAGCCGGTGCGAAAACCCGGATCAATCGCCAGCATGTTTTTGCTCCCGAGCGGCGAGGCGAGCAGTAGTTCGCGCAAATTATCTGCAAACACCCGAATCGCTTCCGTGTCGGCGCGTTTCTTGGTTTCCATGCGCAACTCGACTTCAATCGCCGAGCCGAGCAACCGTTTGTAAGCATCCTGCACCGCAAGGCGAATCTGATCCGCCGCGGGGCCTTTGCCGGTGGCGAACATCGGCTCGAGCATCGGCAGCACTGATTCTTCCGGCGGCGTCATGCGCATCATCAAAAAACCTTCCGTCTCGCCGCGCCGGATGGCGAGCAAACGATGGCTGGGAATCTTGCTGATGGGTTCGCTCCAATCGAAATAGTCTTTGAACTTCGCGCCGGGCTCTTCTTTGCCCAGCAACACTTTGGATTTGATGACGCCTTCGGCCCAATACAAATCGCGCAACTTGGCGCGGGCATTCGCATCGTCACTGACGCGTTCCGCAATGATGTCCCGTGCTCCCGCTAACGCTGCCAGGACATCCGCCACGCCTTTTTCCGTGCTGACATATTTCGCCGCTTCCGCCAGCGGGTCTGCGGTGGATTGTTGCTGAAACAGCAGGTCGGCCAGCGGTTCCAAACCTTGTTCCTTAGCGACCATCGCGCGGGTGCGACGCTTCGGACGGAACGGCAAATAAATATCTTCCAGCCGCGTGACGTTGTCGGCAGCGGCGATGTCGGCCTTGAGTTGATCGGTCAACAGGTTGCGCTCGACAAGGGATTTAACGATGGCATCGCGGCGATTATCCAGATCGGCTAATGAAATCAGACGTTCGCGAATGTTCGTGACTGCAACTTCGTCCAATTCACCCGTGGCTTCCTTGCGATAACGCGAGATGAAAGGCACCGTGGCACCTTCGGCAAAGAGTTTGGCGGTGGCTAAGACCTGGCGCGGCTGAATTTTTAGTTCACCGGCAATTTTCAGAATGTGCGCTTCGTTCATTTCAAAAGTGGGACGATGATTTAACGGAGCGCGTGCGGCGTGTAAAACGGAATCCAAAAAATTATTGCGCGGCGACCACCTGATTCCGTTTGACGTTTCTTCACCGGACGTTAAATCATTTCGCCATGGAACCGAACCCACCGCCACCTATCATCGCCGCGCCACCGCCGCCGCCACCGCCGGAGCCGACTTATTGGCAAAAAGTGATGAAAAATCTGGGCCCCGTCGGCATCGGGCTGCTTTTCCTTTTCAAGTTACTGACCAAGGTAAAATTCATCCTGCCGTTTCTCAAAACGGGCGGGACGATGATTCTTTCCATCGGCGCTTACGCCATGTTGTGGGGCTGGCAATTTGCCGTCGGCTTCGTGCTGTTGAT
This sequence comes from uncultured Verrucomicrobia subdivision 3 bacterium, assembly GCA_903911825.1. Classification (GTDB taxonomy): domain Bacteria; phylum Verrucomicrobiota; class Verrucomicrobiia; order Limisphaerales; family UBA11358; genus UBA11358. The sequence continues at coordinate 7,584 of CAIWFB010000314.1, read as the reverse complement.
TTTCATCCACGAACTGGGGCACCTGATCGCGGCCCGTCAATGCGGACTTAAAACCGGTTGGCCCATGTTCATTCCGTTCATGGGCGCCGTCATCGCGCTCAAGGAAGCGCCGCGCAACGCGTGGATCGAGGCGGAAGTCGGCATCGGCGGCCCGTTGCTCGGCACGCTCGGAGCGGTGGCGTGTGAGGCCATTTATTTGCAGACTGGGAACCAGATGTTCCGCGCGCTGGCTTACACCGGATTTTTTCTGAATCTATTCAACCTCGCGCCCATCGGCTTTCTTGATGGCGGGCGAATCGTCAGCGCGCTTTCGCCGTGGCTGTGGATTGTGGGTTTCATCATTATGATTGGCCTGATCATCGTGCATTTTAACTTCATTCTGCTGTTGATTTTAATCATGTCACTGCCGCGCCTCTTTTCGTTGTTCCGCGCGAAGACGGAGGAAGAAATCCGCTACTACGAAGTCACGCCGATCCAACGCCTGAAGATGGCGGGCATGTATTTTGGGCTGGTGGCGTTTCTGGTTTACGGGATGAAACTAACCCTCATCCCACGCGCCGCCTTGCAATAAACCTCAAGGCAAAACGCCATTGATCAAATCGGTGGCGACCTTCTGCCCCCAAGCCACTTTGCCGATGCTTTCGGCCAGCACGAACTTCACTTCGCCGCCGCTGACTTTTTTGTCGAGCAGCATCGCGGCGAAAAGCTTTTTGCGCTGAGCTGCCGTGAGTTTGATGCGCACGGGCAAACCGGCTAGAACGAATAGTTTTTCCATCCGCGCCGAATCGTTTGCGGGCAAGCCGAGTAGCTGATGCGATAATTTTGCCGCTGCGACTTGGCCGATGGCAATCGCTTCGCCGTGCAAAAATTTTCCGTAGCCGAAACTGTTCTCAATGCCGTGGCCGATGGTATGGCCGAAGTTCAAAATGGCACGCAAGCCAGTTTCCGTTTCGTCCTGACCGACCACGTCCGCCTTGATCTCACAGCAGCGCGCCACGACGGCGGCGAGCGTCGTCGGGTCGCGTTTGAGCAGCTTGGGCAGGTTGCGTTCGAGTTGCGCGAAGAGATCGGCGTCGTAGATGACACCGTATTTGATGACTTCCGCGAGACCGGAAATATATTCACGCTTAGGCAGCGTCTTGAACGCATCCAAATCACATAGCACCAGTCGCGGTTGGTAAAACGCGCCGACGAGATTTTTGCCTGCCTTGAGGTTTACGCCCGTCTTGCCGCCGACAGAGCTATCGACCTGCGCCAGCAAGGTCGTCGGGACTTGCACGAACGGGATGCCGCGCAAATACGTTGCCGCCACGAAGCCCGCGAGATCGCCCACCACGCCGCCGCCGAGCGCGACGATGAAAGATTTCCGTTCCAGCCGATGCGCTGCGAGTTGGTCGTAACATTTCTCCACCATCGCGATGCGCTTGGATTTTTCGCCAGCGGGCACGGTGATGAGAAATGGTTCAAAGCCCGCCGCCACGAGCGATTTCACCGCCACCTTGGCATAATGTTTGCCGACGTTCGAGTCGGTGATGACAGCGCAACGCTGACCAAGTTTGAGCGCCGCGCACTCCACGCCAAGATGAGCCAGCAAGCCGCCGCCAACTTTGATGGCGTAGCTGCGATTACCAAGAGAAACGGGAACGATGCGCATGGTCAAAGGATAAACAGGCGCAGGCGCGTGTCAAAAATTGAAATCGGGTTAGAGCTTGCCGTCGTGCTGAGTCGTTGCCAATTTTGGGGCGTTAGCGACCTCAACACCCAACCACAGGAAACTATATGCGCATGTTAATGACCGTCACCATTCCCCATCACACTTTTAACGCGGCTGTGAAAGACGGCACGGCGGGCGCGAAGATCGGTAAAATTCTGGACGCTATCAAACCGGAATCTGTTTTATTCACGGATCATCACGGGCATCGCAGCGCCTTTCTGGTGGTGAATCTGGCGGAGGCTTCCCAGATTCCCGCTTTGGCCGAGCCTTGGTTTCTGACGTTTGAAGCGGATGTCCAATTGCACGCCGCGATGACCCCGGAAGATTTGAAGCGCAGCGGCATCGACAGCCTGGGCAAGCAGTGGTGCTGAACTGGGGAAATTACTTCCCGATACAGAACGTGCTGAAGATAGAATCGAGCAGATCTTCGGTCGTCGTCTTGCCCACGATTTCGCCTACGGCATTAGCAGCGATGCGCAGATCCATCGCGACCAGTTCCAGCGTAGCGTCGGCGCGCAAGGCATCCGCCGCTTGACGTGTCGTGCCCCGGGCGCGGTTGAGTGCGTCTTGATGGCGCGAGTTGATGGCGACTTGCAACATTTCGGCTTTGATTTCGCCCGCCCAAACGAGCGCTTTGATAGCGTCTTTCAAACCCTCAATCCCCTGCCCGCTTAAGGAACAAACGCTGCTGGTTGCTGGTTGCTGGTTGCTGGTGGTTGGGGGCAATTCCAACTTCACTGGCAGATCGGTTTTGTTCAGGACAAGAATCCGTTTCTTGTCGGCGAACTCGGTGAGATAATTTTTATCGGCCTCTGTCAATGGCTCGCTCGCATCGAGAACATGCAAGATCAACTCCGCTTGCGCGAGCGATTCGCGGCTGCGACGGATGCCCTCGACTTCAATTTCATCTAGCGCTTCACGCAAGCCAGCGGTGTCGATAAACACCACGGGCAGCCCACGGATATTGGCGGTTTCCTCAATGGTATCGCGCGTGGTGCCGGCAATCGGTGAGACGATGGCGCGGTCGCGACCAAGCAATTGATTCAGCAAACTGGATTTGCCCGCGTTGGGCCGACCAATGATCGCCGCACGAATACCGCGTCGCAGCAGTTGACCTTCGTTCGCCGTGCGCAGCAATTCATCCATGAACACCACGCCTTTTTCCAAACGCGCCAGTAAATCTTCTTTCGTGTCGGGCGAAATATCTTCGTCGGGAAAATCAATGTGCGCCTCGACGTGCGCCATCGTCAGCATCAAGTCGTCGCGGAGTAGATTGATGCGCTGCGACAGTTTGCCGGCGAGCTGTTCATTGGCGGCGGCGAGCGCGAGTTCGGTGCGTGAATGGATCAAGTCCGCCACCGCCTCGGCTTGCGCGAGATCAATGCGTCCATTGAGAAACGCGCGTTTGGTGAATTCCCCCGCCTCGGCCATACGGGCACCGTGCGCCAGCAACGTATCCAGCACGAGCTTCGTGGGAAGCAAGCCGCCGTGGCAGGAAATTTCCACTGTGTCTTCGCGCGTGAAAGTGCGGGGCGCGCGGAGGACGGCAAGGAGAACCTCATCCACGACTTGTCCGTCGCGCAGGATTTTTCCGTATTGAATCGTGTGCGTCGGCGCGACCGTAGGCTTCAGCGACGTTTTGCCCACGGGCTGAAAACATTGATCCGTGATGGCGAACGCCTGCGCGCCGGAAATGCGGATGACCGCGAGGCCACCTTCGCCGAGGGGCGTGGCGATGGCAACGATGGTGTCGGAAAACATTTTCGATTTACGATATAAGATTTACGAGCAGCGACGAAATACGAAAGCGACTCGTAAATCGTCAATCGCCAATCGTCAATGTTGGTGCCCACAGTTGCCCGCCTGATTTTCCGCATCGCGACCTTGCAGAAAGAGCCGGGCCTTCTCGTAACTTTTCTTGTGCAGGTAATGCAGCAATTGCGGGTCGGCGGAACGTGGCAGCTGATGCGTCAATTCATCTAGCCGCGCGAAAATCGGCAGCAGGCTGGGCTTGGGATTCGCCGTCGGCATTTGGCGAACGGTTTCTGCGAGTTGAGTCAACTCGGCGAGCAAGGCATTTTCAGTGGGCGTCATTCAAAAAGTTTTACGATGCCGGTAGTGAACCAGGAATGGCGATAATCAATCGTCCCTTGCAAAAACAAGGCCGTGATCAATCGCACCATGCCGGACGTCAAAGTCACGATGAAAATCGCGGACAAATATTGGCCGAAAGCGTGGGTCGGATCGGGACTCATCACGCGAGGAATCCCTTGATACAGGACGTAGATCGTCAGCACCACCCCGATACTCCAACTGATCGCCGGGTTCATCATGGGCGCGATATCGAGCAGACGACAGAGCAACAGCGGGCTGAACCCATACGCTACCGTTGTGAAGACCTGCGCAAACGAGCGGCGACCGTGAAAATTATTGCTCGCCGTGTGCAGCAACTTGGCGCTGACGAAAACCATTGCCACCAGCAAAATCGCTTGCACCACCTCGAAGCCCTTGATCTCCGCGTCCGTGAACATCTTAAATTTCTGGAACGTCGGCTGCCACTTGCCGTGTTGATGCAGACTCCAACCTTCCACCGCCGTCACTAATACGATCATCGGCAACAGGTAAGTTCCCAGAATAAACGCATAACCGCGCTTGGCTTGGGCGATTTTTTCCCACGCCACCCCCGGCTCAAAAATCAGGAAGAAAACCTTTAACATCGCGCGCAAATTTACGGCATCCCCGCCGCTGCTGACAACTAAATCTATACACCTCACTTCCTCTCAAACGTAAACTTTCAAAATCCGCTCGCACCTTTTTGCCGCGCATGATTTACTGCGGGCGTGAAAGAAAAAGTGGATCTCGGCATCTGGAGCAAGCTCACCCAAGCAGTCGTCGCGCTCGTCGCGGTGGCCATCTTGGTGCTCATCGGCCTGACCTACCTGCCGCTCATCCACCAAAACGAACGCATGCGCCGCGAGATCGACCGCCTCCAGGCCGACCAAGCCAAACAGGAAGAAGTCTCCAAACAATTGCTCACCGAAGTCGAAGCCCTGCGCCACGACCCCCAAACCGTCGCCCGACTCGCCCGCGAGAAACTCGGCTTTGCCAAGCCCGATGAAACCGTCATCCGCTTTGAAAGCGCCGTGACCAATCTCCCCCGCTGACCTCCTCGCCCCGCCCGACCACGCTGGAAAAGTTGCGGTTTTTCGACGCGCAAAAATGAAATCTCGCGCTCCCAATTCGGTATTCCGCGAGAAACGCGCGACTTTTCGCCGCCGAAATATGAAATCTCGGCGTCGCAATCTCATTTTATCATCGCGAAAAATGGAATTTCGGCGTCGAAAAATCGCGGGGCGGCGGCGAAATGCCGCAACTTTTCGCCGAAATGGCGTAGGTTTAAGCGGAGTTGAGGCGGCGGCAGCGGTAGCCGGCGCGGAAGCGAGCCGGTTCGCGGCGGGGGCGATAGATCGGGTCATAAAATGTTTCGCGGACATAACGGAACGGGCGCGGGATTGGATTATGGTTTTTCCCTCTGCCCCTTCACGGGGAGCGGGAAACTAAAGGCGCTGGGTGGTGTTTAGAGTTTCAGGAACTGAACCCGGGGTTTGGGGCAGTGAACGGTTGGCGGCGGGAAACATCTTCCGATTATGAAATTGAAACAGCGAATGGGCATTGGACTGGCGGTCGCGGCGGCGACCTATTGCGTGCTGGCCTACATCTTCATTTGGCCGCCGGTAGTCACGCATGTTTCCCACCACTGGGATTTTTCGGCGTGCATAAACAATATGAGGTCCATTGATGCGGCCATATATCAGTATGCCCTTGAACACAACAAACACGCCGGTGATCCTGTTACACTTCAGGATATCACCCCATACATTAGATTGAATGCACAAGGCGAAATTCCCAAGTGTCCCATGACGAGAGCCACTTACATTTTAACTGCTGTAGGGGAACCACCGAGATGTCCGCAATCAACCAACCAAACTGAACTTCAAATTGAACGCGTTGGCTTTTTTCGCTGGGATGAAAACCGCCGCTTCCACGCATATCATATTTTGCCTTAATAATCCTATGACAAAAAACGGCGCGGAATGATTTCCGCGCCGTTCGTGTTGTAATTTTTAATCGGTGGCCGTGCGCCAGCACTTACGCGTAGAGCGCGCCGAAATTCTTGCATGCGCGATAATCCGCGCCTTCCAAGTCCGCTGTGCCGAACGCCGCCCAACTGCTCGGACGAAACACTTTTTCGGCGGGCACGTTGTGCATGTAGACCGGAATCCGCAGCATGGACGCGAGCGAGATCAAGTCCGCGCCGATGTGGCCGTAGCTGATGGAACCGTGGTTTGCGCCCCAGTTATTCATCACGGTGTAAACGTCGCGGAACGCGCCCTGCCCCGTCAGGTTCGGTGCAAACCACGTCGTCGGCCAGGTCGGATTCGTGCGCAGGTCGAGTGCGTCGTGAACTTTGGACGGCAAATCCACAGTGTAACCTTCGGCGATCTGCAACGCCGCTCCGAGGCCTTTCACCAGATTCAAACGGCACATCGTCACGGGCATGCCGCCTTTGGTGAGAAAGCGCGTGCTCCAGCCGCCACCGGGGAAATATTCCGTGATGCTCGGATGCCACGTCGTCGCGCCGAGACATTTCTTGGCCTCGTCCTTGGTGATTTCCCAGAACGGTTTCATCGCCGGCTTGCCGTTGATGGATTGCTGGCCGGTGCCGTCAAGCGTCGCGGGACCGGAGTTGATGAGATGCAAGATGCCATTCGCTGCCGCGCCTTCGAGTGTGTAGCCGGATACGCGCCGCACGGAATCAGGACTCCAATAGGTGCGCACGTCCGCAAAAATCTGCGCGGTGTTCGTGAGCAGATAACCGAGCAACATCGAAGCGCCGTTGAGACAGTCGTTTTCCGTGGCGACGATATAAGGCGCGCGGTTGCCATTCCAGTCGAACGAGGTGTTGAGGATGGCTTCGAGATAATCGCCGTTCGGCTGGTAATCCGTCCACTGGCGCTGGCCCTGGAAGCCGGACGCGATGGCGTTGTGTCCCTGCGCTTCTTCGCCAAAGCCCATCTTTTTCAGGACGGGATTGCCAACCATCAAATCGCGCGCGATAAGCGCCATCTTCACGGACGTTTCCCATTCGCGATCGAGTTGTTTGCGTGAGCGCTTGGTCTTGGGTGAGTTGTAATCTTTGCCTTCGGGACAATTCTGTTTCGTCCACGCGAGCGCTTTCTGGTATTCGGCCTGATCGAAAATGCCTTTGTCCATGCGGCGCAGGAACTCGGTCATATCAATCGTCTCGACGCGCATGCCGAGATAATCTTCGAAGAACGGCTGGTCCACGATGGAGCCGGCGATGCCCATCGAGACGCCGCCCATGCCGAGATAGGATTTGCCGCGCATCAGGGCGACCGAAAGCCCGGCGCGAGCGAAGCGGAGGATTTTTTCCTGCACATCGGCGGGGATGCTCTTGTCGCCGCCATCCTGCACATCGCGACCATAGATGCTGAACGCGGGAATCCCCTTCTGCGAATGGCCGGCCAGCACCGCGGCGAGATAAACCGCCCCAGGTCGTTCCGTGCCATTGAATCCCCAGACCGCTTTCGGCACGGAGGGGTTCATGTCCATAGTCTCGCTGCCGTAGCACCAGCAGGGCGTGACGGTGAGCGAAACGCCGACACCGGCCTTGGCAAATTTTTCCGCGCAGGCGGCGGCCTCCGTCACGCCGCCGATGCAGCTGTCGGCGATGACGCACTCGACGGGCTGGCCGTTGGGATAACGGAGGGTGGAAGAGATCAGCCGGGCGGCCGCCTTGGCCTGATCCATGGTCTGTTTTTCGAGCGACTCGCGCACGCCCCCAAGCC
>CAIWFB010000313.1 GCA_903911825.1 uncultured Verrucomicrobia subdivision 3 bacterium | reverse complement strand
TGCAGATTTCTGCTGATGGTCGCAGATTTTGCTCTGCGTTAATCTGCGCAATCTGCGGGGAAAATATCTACCACAAATCCACTGGCTTCACCGCGTCCATGTCGTCGAACACCTGATTTTCACCCGCCATGCCCCAGATGAATTTATAATTCCCCGTGCCCACGCCAAAGTGCATGGACCAGTTCGGCGAGAGTGCCACGTCTTCGTTGTGCAGAAACAGATGCCGCGTCTCCTGGGGTTCGCCATAAAAGTGCGAGACGATCTTGTCGCCGAGATCGAAGTAAAAATAAATCTCCGTGCGACGCCAGTGCGTGTGCGAGGGAAAGGAATTCCACACGTTGCCCGGTTCCAACGCCGTGAGACCCATCACCAACTGGCAGCTCTGGATGCCGCCTTGGTGGATGAATTTATAGATCGTCCGCTTATTCGCCGTTTCCAGCGCGCCCAGATTCACCGGTGCGGCTTCCGAAGATTTCATCATCCGCGCCGGATGCGGCGCGTGCGCGGGACAGGAGAGAAAATAAAACTTCGCCGGCTCCTTCGCATCGTCACTCGTGAAACTCACCGACTTCGTGCCCAGCGGTAGATACACGCAATCCAGTTTCTCCAGCGCGAAGGTCTGGCCATCGGCAACGACCTTCCCCGCCCCGCCCACGTTGATCGCACCCAGTTCACGGCGTTCGAGGAAAAAGGCCCGCCCCGTCTCTTTGTGATTCGGCAATTCAATCGCTTGCGCCGTCGGCATCACGCCCCCGACCACTAAGCGGTCCAGATCGGTGAAGTGCGCGTTCAGTTCGCCGGGCACAAACAGGTGGGAAATCTGAAAAGTATCGCGCTGTTCCTGCGTAGAGAGGCCGATAAGATCTTGCGGACGCGGCGTGCGGCGGATGGTGTCGGAAATCATGCCCGCAGCTTGGCAAAGAATGGTGCCCCAAACAAGATTTTGCGAAGCGCACGGAGAGGAAATTCCGTTTCCTTGTAAACTTCGAAATCAAAAAAGCCGCTCGGATTTCTCCGAGCGGCTTGAACAAATGTTACAAACTTAACTTACGGTTTCCAGATCATGTCCGCCACGGTCTTGCCCGCAGGGATGAACGGGATGACGTGGGTGCTATACGGCACCACCACGTCGAGGACGTAGGGTTCATTGGCGTCCAACATGCGTTGCATGGCGGCGCGGAGATCTTTCTTGAACATGACGCGTTCGCATTTCACACCGAAGGAATTGCAGACGGCGACGTAATTGGGATAGATGTCCGCGCGGTCTTTCGGGTCGCCGAGGTAGGTGTGACCGCGATTGCCTTCGTAGAAATTATCTTCCCACTGCACGACCATGCCGAGGTGCTGGTTGTTCAGGATGATGGCCTTGGCGTTGATCTTCTCGACGTGCGCGGTGGCGAGTTCCTGGATGTTCATGAGGAACGAGCCGTCGCCGTCGATGTCAATGACTTGCTTATCGGGGAACGCGACCTTGACGCCGAGCGCGGCGGGAAAGCCATAGCCCATGGAGCCGAGGCCGAGGCTGCTGACGAACTGGCGCGGGAATTTGTATTTATACCATTGCGCGGCCCACATCTGGTGCTGACCGACGACGGAGGTGATGTAGGCATCGCCCTTGGTGAGGCTGTAAAGTACCTCGATGACCATCTGCTGCAAGATCACTTCGCTCTCGGAGCCGCACATGTGGTCGATCATGTGATCGCTGTTGGCGATCTCGGGCGTGATGCGATAGGCGAACGGGGCTTTCTTTTTCCATTCGCTGATCTGGGCGAGCCACGCGGTGTGCTTCTTGGCAAGGGGGCGCTTGGCGATGAGTTTGTTCAAACGCGTGAGGGCGTCCTTGATGTCACCGACGACGGGCAGGTTCGCCTTGCGGTTCTTGTTCAACTCGGACGCGTCGATGTCCACGTGGACAATCGTGCCGGTCTTGCAAAATTCCTCGAACTTGCCGGTCACGCGGTCGTCGAAACGCACGCCGAAAGACAGGAGCAGATCCGCGCCATCTTTCAACTTCACTTGCGGAGCGGTGAAGGATTTGCGGAGTTCGTATTCGCCATTCACCGCCCAGTTGGCCACGGCGGAACCGTGCATGCCGAGCCAGCGGAGAGAGAGCGGGTTCTCTTCGGGAAAACCACCGAGGCCCATGAGGGTGGTGGTCACGGGAATATTGCAAGCTTCGGCGAACTTCTTGAGTTCTGCCGCCGCGCCGCTGGTGATGATGCCACCGCCGCAATAAATCACGGGGCGCTCGGCCTTCTCGATGAGGCCGATGATTTCATTCAACGCGAGGTCGTCGGCCTTCAAGTCAGGCTGGTTGTAACCACGCAAACCTTTTTTGACTTCTTCCAAAGTCGGCCAGACGGGCTGGGCTTTTTCCTGTTGGATGTTCTTCGGAAAATCAATGACCACCGGACCGGGGCGGCCGGATTGCGCGATGTAAAAAGCTTCTTTCACAATGCGCGGAATGTCGTGGATGCTGGTGATGAGATAGCTGTGCTTCACGATGGGCAACGTCACGCCGATCATGTCGGTTTCCTGAAACGCACCGCGACCGATCATCGCTTGGCTCACCTGACCGGTGATGGCGATGAGCGGGCAGGAATCCATGAAGGCATCCGCGATGGCGGTGACGAGGTTCGTGGCGCCGGGACCGCTGGTGCCCATGCAGACGCCAGCTTTGCCGGTGACGCGGGCATAACCTTCGGCGGCGAAGGAACCGCCCTGTTCGTGGCGCGGGAGAATGGTGCGGATCTTGGAGTGCGTGAGCGACTGGTGGATTTCCATGCTCGCGCCGCCGGGGTAAGCGAAAATGACTTCGACCGCTTCGCGTTCGAGGGCTTCCACGAAGATGTCGCGGCCAAACATGGCCTTGCCGACTTCGGCGCGTTTAGGGGCGGCGGTTTTCTTTTTTGATCCGGCGGTTGTCGTTGTCTTGCTCATGGTATTACTAGTTATTGGCGGTGCAGCTGAGGATAACAAAAAACCCACAGCCGTTTCCAGCCGTGGGTTTTTGTTAAAGTTTTACGTTCAACTAACGCCAACGGCATCGCTGCCTACTACAGCGACGACCAGAATGACAGTTAGGGTTACGTTTTTCAACATTGCGGTGGCAGTTTATTCAAATCTCCGCAGCGGTCAAGTTTCCTGTTTTGACCCCGATCTTGGTCCCGATCCGCCAAGCACCCGCTGCAACGCCTCACCCAAACTGGCCAGTGAAACGGGTTTTTCAATACGAACGCCGATGCCCGCCTTGTGCAGATCCTGCTCGTTCAAACTCGCGGTGAAGCCGGAGACCAGAATGATGGGCAGCCCCGGTTTGACCTGGTGGATTTTCCGCGCCACTTCCAAGCCATTCATCTCTGGCATGGTGAGGTCGGTGATGATCACCTCAAATTGGTCGGGCGTTTTACGAAATAATTCCAGCGCTTCAAACGGACTGTTGCTGGTGGTGACTTGATAATTGAGCCGGGTCAACAGTCGCTTAAACATCACGGTCAACGCCGTCTCGTCATCGAGTAACAAAACCCGCTGGCCTTGGCCCCGCAAAATATCCGCCGTCTCCGCCACGGTCGGCCCCGGGTCTTCCACTTGCGCCGGAAAATAAATCCGGAACGTCGTGCCGGTGCCCAACTGACTTTCCACTTTGATGATCGCCTCGTGGGTTTGGATGATGCCATGCACCACGGACAAGCCCAGACCCGTGCCTTTGCCCAATGGTTTGGTGGTGAAAAATGGTTCGAAGATCCGCTGCAACGTCGGCGTATCCATCCCCTGCCCCGTGTCAGCCACGGTCAACCGAGTGTAAGGTAGAGCGCGAAATTCAGGTTGAGCCTGCAGCCAATCCAGATCCGGCACGAAGGTATCCAAAGCAATCGTCAGACAGCCCGAAAGCCCCTCCATCGCGTGGAGTGCATTCGTAGCGAGATTCATGGTCACTTGATAGATCTGCGTGGGATCGGCGAGCACGGCCGGGGCTTCGGGGGATAAGTTCAGATTGATCTTGATGTTTGCCGGCAGCGACGCCCGCAGAAACTTCGTGGCTTCTTTCACGACGTTTTCCAGCCGGATGACTTCGCGCTTTTGTTCCCGCTGACGGCTGAAGGTCAGGATTTGAGTGACTAAATCTTTGGCCCGCGTGGCGGCGCGCAAAATCTCCTCCACATTTTCCTGTGCCTCGGGCAGTTGCTCCACGTCTTGTTGCAACAGGTAGCAGTAGCCGAACACGGCCGCGAGAATGTTATTAAAATCATGCGCGATGCCGCCAGCCAAGGTGCCGATGGCTTCCATCTTCTGCGCCTGCCGGAATTGATTTTCTAACTGTATCTCCCGCGTCACATCCCGCTTCACCGCGACAAAATTGATAAGCTTACCCGTGGCGTCCCGGATGGGTGTAATGGTGGCGTCTTCCTCATACAACGAACCATCCTTGCGCTGGTTGGTGAAATGGCCGCTCCAGGTCTCGCCGCCGCCGATGACCGACCAGAGCCGCTGATAAAACTCCAGACTTTGCCGACCGCTCTTCAAGATGCGCGGGGTTTTGCCGATTGCCTCCGCGCTGGTGTAGCCGGAAGTTTTTTCAAAGGCCGGGTTGACGTAAACGATCCGTCCGCGCAAATCCGTGATGACGATATTTTCCACCGCCTGATCTACCGCCGTGGCCAAGCGGGTAAACGATTCTTCTGCCCGCGTGCGCTCGGTGATGTCCCGCGCAAACACCAGCGCCCCGTTTTGTTGGTGGTGGTTGAACGGCACCCCGGAGGTAACCACGTTGCGGAGTTCGCCCGCCACCGTCAGAAAAATGCTATCCATGGAACCGACCGCCTCGTATTGCTCATTCAACGATTGGATGCGCGCCCGAGTCCGGGCTTGATAATCCGGGTGAACCCGATCCAGCACCGGCTGCCCCAATAATTCCTCGGGCGAGGTCGCACCGAATAATTTTAACGCGGCATGATTGACGTAGGCAAAACACCCGCCGGTCTGGATGAAAATCGCCTCGGGCGCCGTCTCCACCAATTTGCGGAAACGTTCCTCGCTCGCCACCAACGCCGTCTCCGCTTGCTTACGCTCGGTGATTTCAGTGGTCATGCCGCAAATGCCAGTCACTTCTCCGGCTTCATTGCGGGTCGGAAATTTGATGGAGATGAAGAAGCGCTGACCGCGCTCGGTGACCAAGACCTCTTCCGTCTCTAAAACTTTACCAGCCGCCATCACGGCCAGATCGTTTGCCCGGAAGTGGAGGCCATCCGGCGCGGGGAAAAGCGCCTCATCCGTCTGGCCTAAAACCAGTTCCCGCCGCAAACCAGTGACCTCTTCCCACCGGCGATTCACCAGCAGATAATGTCCCGCCCGATTCTTAATGAAAATCAGCGTGCCGCTATTCTCCACCACGTCCGCCAGAAAACGCTGGTTCTCTGCCAGCGCCTGCTCGACCTGTTTCCGTTGGGTGATATTGATCAAAACGCCTTGGGTGCCGCTGACTTTCCCCGCCGGATTCAGCACCGGAAACTTCATCACGTGCACGAAATATTTCCGCCCATCTGGCAACGTGTATTCCTCATCCAACTCCAACGATTTACCGGTCTGCAAAATCAACTCATGATGCTCCTGACCGCTGACCGCATATTTATCGGCCAGCCCCGGATCGGCGAATTGAGGTTCCGCGCTCACCGAAACTTCCTGCGGTGTTTTACCCAGAAAATCCTCGGCCAGCATACCTTTTAACCGGCAGAATTCCGGATTCACCAACACATAACGCCCAGCGAAATCTTTCTGGAAAATCCCGATGGGCAGTTGCGTGACTAACGAGTGATACAGTGCCTGCGATTCCTGCAAGGCTTCCGCCGACCGCCGCCGTTCGGTGATGTCTTGGATGATGCCGATGGAGCCGATGTATCGGCCAGCGGCATTCTGCAGGGAAACCGAGGAATCGGAAATCCAGCGGATTTCCCCGCTGCGCGTGCGGATGCGATGATCCGTTTGCCAGCCTTTTAGTTCGCCATTAAAAATCCGCCGGAAGACTTCCGCCGATTCCAACCCCGCCGCCTCGCCGATGAAAATCGTTTCCAGAATGATTTCCTGCCAGATGGACGAGCGCAATTCGGCGGGCGCGTAGCCGGTCAGATCTTTGATGCCGTCGCCCATGAAGACGTAAGTGTCCGTGGCGAAATCCTTCTGGTAGGGAATCGCATTGGCAGCGGTGATCGCGTGCCGATATTGTTGATGGCTGCGCTCCAGCGCCGCCTCTGCCCGGCGGCGCTCCGTGATATTGGTATGGGAAATAACCACCGCCCGCCGCGCTTTGCCCATCGGCGTCACCACCATGGAAAACCAACGCTGCTCCTGAGGCGAATCACAGCGGTATTCATGCGAAAAGGTCGCCTGTTTTCCGGCCAATACCGCTTGGATGCCGTCATAGATCAACTGCGCCCCCGTCGCCGAAACGCCCGTGACCTGCCGACAGACCTCCAGATAATTGGCACCCACGCCGACTTGCCTGCCCAAATCCAATATGTCGCCCGCATTTTCCCGACCGAACTGCAACCACCGGGCATTCACCGCCAGAATCACCCCGTCCTGATCCAACACGGCAATTTGCGCCATCACGGAATCCAAAACTCCCTCTTTAAATTCCTCGCTCGCTTGTAACGCGCTCTCGGCCTGCTTGCGTTCCGTGATGTCTTGCGCCGAACCTAACAAGCAGGCTTGGCCGCCAATCACCACTTGTTTACCCGCCCATAGTATATTGCGAACGGCACCCGACTTGGTCCGCAGTTGCATTTCAAAATCACGCACGGCCCCGTGAGCTTTGAATTCCGCAAACAGCTCGGCTCGACGAGCTGAATCCACCCAGATGTTTAATTCAAATACCGTATGCCCCACGACCTCTTCCCGCGTCCAGCCAAACATATTCAGCCACGCATTATTGACGTCCAGATAGCGCCCCTCTGACGCGCTCGAAAGGGAGGTGGCCACTGGGGTGTAATCGAAGATGCCGGAAAACCGCTCGTTGCTTTCCCGCAAAGCTCGCTCTGCTTGTTTCCGCAGCGTGATATCCTCCACCACGGAAATAAAATGGGTTGGCAACCCCGCCGCCGTGCGTGATACCGACACCGTAAGGTTGGCAAACACAATGACGCCATCTTTGCGGATATAACGCTTCTCCAGCGAATACGTCTTGAGTTCCCCCATTAACAGCTTTTGCACCTGCTGCAGATCCGTGACCAAATCTTCCGGATGCGTGATCTCCTGGAAGGTCATCTGCAACAACTCTGCGCGGGAATAGCCCACGATCTCACACAACCGCTGATTCACCCGCAACCAACGACCATCCAACGCTACCTGCGACATGCCCGCCGCCGCTTGCTCGAACAGATCCTGAAAATCCGTCTCTGCCGACGCCCGGCTCAACTGGCGCAATTTTTCGTGCGACACACTGAACAAAAAACCCATGAACGCGAAGAGGCTCATGGAGACCAGCGACAAGGGTTTCTCGACCAGGAATGAAAGCGTGGGCGGGATAAAAAAATACCAGACCAATACCGTGGAAAGCCCGGTAGCCAACAAACCGCCACGCATTCCACCAAGCCAGGAACTGAAGAAGACCGCCGGGAAAAAGAGGAACCAGACGTAAGGTTGAAGTTGCGCCCAGAAAACCCATTGCAAGCCCAGAGCGATCAACGGCAGCAGCACGGCCCGAGGCAGAAAACTATATTTCCCCGCACGCTGATGCTCAAAAAATCTCGCTAGAAATTTCATGGTGATCCAGCGATTGTCAGCCAAACCCAAATTTAATCCAGCACAACCGCAGCAGCATAGTTGGCTATCGGTCAAACCGAGGGTTTAGTTAAAACTTTTTGAGGAAATAAGTGATCACGGTGCCGACGCCGCGCCGGGCAAATATTCTCGCGCTGGACAAGGCGGAGTCGTTGCGGCAGGCTCACCGCGTGGAAGCTCCCCCCATATTACCGGCCGGCACCGCTGCGCTCAAACCCAAGCGCAAAGGTCGTAAAAAACTTCTCATCGCTGTCATCCTTTTCTGCGTCGTGCTCGCGGTGGTGATTGTGGCGATGAGCGGTAAAAAATCCGCCGCCATCACAGTGCAGACGGAAAAAGTCGCGCGTCACACGCTCACGGAAACGGTCATCGCCAACGGAAAAATTTACCCGGTGCTGCAAGTCCACATCAGCCCGGAAGTGAGCGGCGAAATCACGGAGCTGCACGTCAAGGAAGGCCAGTTCGTGCACAAGGGCGATTTGCTGCTGAAGATCAAACCGGATTTCTACAACGCGGCACTGAATCAGGCGAAGGCGAATTATCAATCCTCGCTCGCTTCCAAAACCACGGCAGCGGCCAATCTCGAAAAAGCGGAAGCGGAATTCAAACGTAACCACGAGATGTTCTTACAGAAGCTGATCTCGGAATCAGATTTCATCGGTTTCAAAACCGGCCGCGATGTCGCGCTGGCGCAGGTGGAAAGTTCCAAACATCAAGTCGAAGTCGCCAAGGCTTCCGTGGATAGCGCCGAAGATTCGTTGAGCAAAACTACGTTGTTCGCGCCGATTGATGGCACGGTGACGAAGCTGAATTCACAAGCGGGCGAACGCGTCCTCGGCACGGTGCAGAACGCGGGCACCGACATCATGGTGGTCTCGGACTTGAGTGAAATGGAAGCGCGCGTGGATATCGGCGAGGCGGACATCATCAACCTGCAGCCCGGCGAGACGGCGCGACTGGAAGTGGATTCATTCAAAGATAAGAAATTCGCCGGCCTCGTTTCCGACGTGGCCAATTCCTCGCAAGGCTTGAATGCGAGTTCGGCCTACGGCGCGGCCAGCAGCAGTTCCTCCTCGCAAACCTCGGCCACGCTGTTCCAAGTGCGCATCCGCTTTCAGGAATTGGATAAATTTCGGCCCGGCATGTCCGTGACGGCGACCATCGAAACGCGTAGCCGAACGAATATCATTGCCGTGCCCATCGCGAGTGTCACCGCTCGCACCATCCAGCCGAAGCTGCCCGCAGGCACCAATTCCACGACGCTGACCAATACGGCTAACAGCAGCACCAATGCCGTGAAGCCAGATAAAAAAAGTGACGAGAAAAACAAACCGGTGGAAGTCGTCTTCGTGCTGGACGGCGACAAAGTAAAAACCGTGCCTGTGAAGTTAGGCATCAGCGATGATAACTTTTACGAGATCACCGACGGCTTGAAAGAGGGCGATGAAATCGTGGTCGGCAGCATCACCGCCATCAGCCGCACGCTCGATGACGGAAAGAAAATCACGAAGGGCGGCGCTAAGCCATTTGAGCCACCGATGAAATAGTCTGGCTCCACAGAACCCCGCGCTACCTGCACCCATGAGCCTCATCAGTCTCCAAAACATTTCGCGCCGTTACCAGATGGGCACGGAGACGGT
Organism: uncultured Verrucomicrobia subdivision 3 bacterium; assembly: GCA_903911825.1. Classification (GTDB taxonomy): domain Bacteria; phylum Verrucomicrobiota; class Verrucomicrobiia; order Limisphaerales; family UBA11358; genus UBA11358. The sequence continues at coordinate 19,968 of CAIWFB010000313.1, read as the reverse complement.
GCACGCATTGCGCGGCGTCTCGGTGGAAATCCAGCGCGGCGAATACGTCGCCATCATGGGGCCATCTGGTTCCGGCAAATCCACGCTGATGAATCTGGTCGGCTGCCTTGATTCGCCCACCGACGGGATCTACGAATTGAACGGCCATCGCGTGAGTGAGATGAACGACAACCAGCTCGCGGAAATCCGTAACACGGAAATCGGTTTTATTTTCCAGACCTTCAATCTACTTCCCCGCTCGGACGCGCTGCGCAACGTGGAATTGCCTTTGGTTTATGCGGGGGTGCCGAGCGCCGAACGCAAACAGATCGCTCTGGCAAAACTCGCGAGCGTCGGCCTCGCCGATCGCGTGCATCACAAGCCCAACGAACTTTCCGGCGGCCAACGCCAACGCGTCGCGGTGGCACGAGCATTGGTGAATAACCCTTCCATCCTCCTCGCCGACGAGCCGACGGGAAATCTGGATTCCAAGACCGGCACCGAAATTCTCGCGCTCTTCGAGCAGCTCGCCGCGCAAGGCAACACCATCATCGTCGTCACGCACGAAGAAGAAGTTGCGCGCCACGCCCGCCGCATCATCCGCATCCGCGATGGCCTGATTGCGAGTGATGAGCCGGTGGTGAAATGATTTTTTAGACAGAATTTACAAAATTATCAGAATTAAAATTGGCCGCACCAAACCCTTAAATTAATTCTGTCCATTCTGTTTATTCTGTCTCCATAACGATGAATTTCTTAACCGAACTGCGCGAAGGGTTGAGCATTTCTTGGGGCGCTATCTGCGCGAACAAGCTGCGTTCCGTGTTGACTACGCTGGGTATCGTCATTGGGATTGTCACGGTCACGCTGATGGGCACGGCGTTACAGGGGTTGAATAATTCGTTCATGAACAGCATCTCCTCCATCGGCGCGGATGTGTTGTATGTGCAGCGTTTCAGTTGGTTCATCCAATCGCGGCAGGCGTGGATGGCGGCGATGAAAAACCCCGACCTCAGCCTCGGCGAAGCCGATATCTTGCAGCGACAAATGAAGCTCGCGGCGGCCATTGCTCCCGTAGCGCAGGAATCAGCGGCGGTAAAATATGGCCGTCGCAGTTCATCCTCTGTTCCGCTCACGGGCACCACGGAACAGTATTTTTTGACGAGCGGGATAACGGTGCACGAAGGTCGGTTTCTCTCGCAGACGGAATGTGATTATGGTCGTCCGGTGTGCGTCATCGGCGCTAGTCTCGCCACAAATTTGTTCGTGAACGAGACGATCCTCGGCCAGAAAATCCTGATCAATCGCCGTGAATTTGAAGTCGTGGGAGTGTTGGAAAAACAAGGCGGGTTTTCGGACAGCGGCGGCGCGGATGACGGCATCATCTTGCCGCTGCCGCAATTTCTGGACGCTTTTGACGCGCATCCCAGCTACCAGATTCAAGTCAAAGCAAGTGATCTGGAAACTTTGGAGGAAGCGAAAGAGGAACTCCGGTTTGTGCTACGCCGCTTTCGCCATTTACCGCCCAACGCGCCGGATAATTTTGCCATTTCCCAGCAGGATCAGTTCTTGGCGCTGTTCCACCAGATTGCGGGCACGATTGGAGCCGTCGGACTGTTCATTACGGGACTTTCACTGTGCGTGGGCGGCATCGGCATCATGAATATCATGTTCGTTTCGGTGGCGGAACGGACGAGGGAAATCGGCGTGCGCAAAGCCATCGGCGCGAAAAGCCGGACGATCCTGCTGCAATTCATCATTGAAGCCGCATGCATCTGCGTGCTCGGCGGCGTCATCGCGCTGCTCATCGCCTGGCCCGCGACATTGCTCATGCAGCGGATGATGCCAGCGTCGCTCTCGCCGACCATTGTGATCATTTCCTTAGCGGTATCCGCGTGCACCGGCGTCATCTCCGGTTTTCTCCCTGCGTGGCGCGCGGCCCGCATGAACCCTGTGGATGCTTTGCGGAATGAATAAACGTCACGCCTCCATCACGGAATTCCGCGAAAGCTTCGCCATGGCGCTCGGGGCGATCGCGGCGCATAAGTTGCGTTCGGCCCTCACGTTGCTCGGCGTGCTCGTCGGCGTGTTTTCCATCATCGTGGTGATGACAGCCATGCGCGTGATGCAGAGTAACATTGAGCGGCAATTAAGTTCGCTCGGTAGCTCGACCTTCATGATCCGCAAGATGCCGAATTCCTACTTCGGTTATTCCAGCGGCGATTACGAAAAATATTGGCGGCGCAAAAATATCACGCTCGACGTGGCGAAACGGTTGGAGGAAAAAGTTTCGTTGCCGCTGAACCTCGGCATGGAGACGGCGTTTCGCGCCGGAACTTTTTCTACGCGTTATCGCAGCGACGCGCCGGATGTGAAACTTTACGGTGAAACGCCCGGCAGTTTTCCCGCGCATAATTGGGAGATCGCGGAAGGCCGCTTACTGATGGACAGCGATGTGGACGGCGCCCGGCCCGTGTGCGTGCTGGGTAGCAATCTGGCCACGAATCTCTTTCCCAACACCACCGCCATTGGCGAGGAAGTGAAGATTGATGGCATCCATTACACCGTCATTGGCGTGTTGGTCGGCAAAGGCGCGATGGCGGGCGGCGATCAGGATAATTTCGCGGTCATGCCCATCACCACCGGTTTGAAACGCTACGGGCGGCCATGGTGGAGTATCAACATACTCGTGCAAGCGCGGGATCAGGCAAGCTACGACGCCACGTTGGAAGAAGTGCGCGGGGCGATGCGCGTCATCCGCAAAGTGCCGCCGGGTCAGGAAGATGATTTTGAAGTCGCCTCGAATAATTCGCGCATCGATCAATTCAAAAAGTTCACCAGCTCCGTGCGCCTCGGCGTGGCGCTCGTCAGCGGCATTGCGCTGCTCGCGGCGGGCATCGGCATCATGAACATCATGCTCGTGTCCGTCACGGAACGGACGCGAGAGATCGGCATCCGCCGCGCCATCGGAGCGAAGAAGCGGAACATCATGGTGCAATTCATCATGGAAGCTGTGGTGCTCTGCGAAGTCGGCGGGGCGATCGGCGTGGTGCTGGGTATTCTCGGCGGCAATCTTCTGGCCCTCTTCCTGAAACTCCCGCCCGCCATCCCCGTGGATTGGGTGTTGCTCGGGCTCGCGATCTGTTCCGTCGTCGGCATTGTCTTCGGCACTTACCCGGCGTGGAAAGCGGCGAACTTGGACCCGATTGAATCGCTACGTTACGAGTAACTTCTAAAGTTAGGTGATGGGAACATCCCGTTCCTTTTGCTGCTGATTGTAGCGGCGCGTGGCTTCCGGCAGGTCGTGCCAGAGTTTGATGGCGATACCCAAACCGATGATGGCAAAGGGCACCATGAAGAGCGGCCACCAATGCCAATCGCGTTTCAAACCCATGAAGGAGACGGCGGCACCGACGGTTTCGCTCGGCACGAGGTGGCCGATGAAGAACGATTGGATGCCGCTGCCCAGATACGTGCAGCCATCCACCACGCCGGAACAGGTGGCGGTGGCTTTACGGCCGCCGAAATCCGTCGCGGCCGAGCCCGCCATCAGCGAGGTCAACCCCACGGACGCCATGACAATCAAGACGGCCGCCAAACCCACAAATAACGGCGCGGAAAATAGATAAACCGCCATCAGCACAGTTAGCGCGATGACGAGCGCGGAAAGCATCGCCGCTGGTGGGGCACGGCGGGATTGATAGAGATGGTCGGAAATCCAACCGCCGAAAAATCCGCCCGCGATGCCGAAAAGGCAGAGCAGCAAACCCCAGTGGGATTTGAAAAATTCCGCGCCCGGTTGTTTGATTTCGTCGGCGAAAATGAAATACCAGTTCTGGATGCCGTTGCGGAAGATTCCCGAGGTCAGGCCGATGAGCGCGATGAGAATCATCAGTTTGCTGGCGAAGACTTTCTTGAGCAGATCCATCGCAGAGTGTTCCACGTCCATCTTGCCAGAGTCGGCATCGTGGGTGTCGAACGCGGGAAATTTGGCTTCTTCGGGCGTGTCTTTGATGAGCCAGATATCAATCACCACCCACAACAGAATGATGATAGCGGGAATGAAGAACACCGCCCACGTCGCGCTGACGGCATGACCATCCACGAGGACGTTGGTGGCGAAAACTTTTTGCAGCAGATTGTGGAACCAGCCGCCGGAGGTGCCGGCTTTGGTGAGCTCGACAATTTTTTGTCCCCAATCAAAAGCGAAATAAATGCCAATGGAAATCAGCGCACCGAAGATGGCACCGAACACGCCACGTTCCCGGACGTGGAACCAGTAGGCTTTGACTTTGATGATGGAAACCGCGCCGTAACTTTGGAAATACATGTTGAGCGCGTAGAGCGTGGAGTAGGCTACGACCATGTTCATGTGCAATTGGCCGGTGACGGTGAGATAGGTCAGGACGCCGAGGAGAATGTTCGCGATGGAGGAACCGACGGCGGCGATGAGAATGCCTTTTTTACCACCAATCTTGTCCACAAGCGGGCCGTTGATCAGAAAAGAAACGCCATAGACCAGCGTGCCGATGGCGAAGATGGTGCCGAAATCTTCCTTGGTCATCTGCGTGCCGAGCGCATTTTTAGAGACGTTCAGATTGTAACGCCCCATGTAAAGGAACGAATAGGTCATGCCCAGCGGGAACCAATTGATGAAGCGCCGCAGCATGAACCAACGGCTGTGCTTCAGGGGATTATTGCGGAAATAAAGCCAGATGACAGCGGCGAGAAACAGGGCGACGATGCTGTTCGCGTAGTTATCGAGAGTGAAGGTAATAAATTCCATGGGCGTCGCTTCCAAATGACGCGGGATGGAAACAGACCGCCGCCTGCGGGTCAAAGTTTTTTACGTTACAAGAATGTAACGAAAACGTTGCCTACCCTCCGCGCTCCGCAGATTGAAGCGTCAGTGCGTCGCGCCTTTTTTCAAGCTATGCCGGTGGGAGATGGAATACATCAAGAGGCCGCCGATGACCCCGAACGGAATCATGTAATAAAAGTAGTAATCCCAACCACCCGGACGATCGAGCAAGATGCCCAGTAACTTGATGGCAATGGCGGCGCCGAAATATTGAAAGGCATCAATGCAGCCAGAGGCGAACGCTGCCATCTTGCGCCCGCCGATATCCATCGCGGCGGCGGGGCCGAGCAAGGAATGTGTGGAATTGACCGTGAAGGAAATCATCACAAAGAAGAAGATGGCCCAATTCACGGAATGCACCTGCGAGGCGGCGAGAATCACAAAAATCTCGAGGATGTAAATTCCGGCTGCCACGGGCGCTCGGCGCGAATTAAAAAAACGGTCAGACACCCACCCTGACAACAGCGAGCCAGCCGACGCGACGAAAGGAATCAGAAAGCCGAGCCACTGAAATTTGGCACCAGTCATTTCGAGATGATGGACTTCCTGAAAGAAGCGCGGGAACCATTGATCCACACTTTGGCGGACGGCGCCGGTGCAAGCGTAGGCACCGGCCATGATCCAGACGATGTGATTGCTGGCGATGTGTTTGAAAACGACCTTGAGATTGCTGCGCACATCAATGTCCGCATGATCAGCTTCGCCGGGAAACACATTGTTGAACCCGCATTCTTCCGGCGTGTCTTTCACCTTGAGCGCCAGCCACAGCGCCACGATGCTGGCCACAATAGCAGGAATCCAGAAGAGCCAGCGCCAATGCTGCGGCGGCACGTGCCACATGCCCATGAAGGTGAAACCGGCGAGCAACGCGGGCAACAACTTGTTCGCCACGAGCCGCCCGAGGTTAATCATGAAGCCGAAAATGCCCGCGAAGGTGCCGCGCTGTTTCTCGCTGAACCACGAACTGTTGATCTTGATGAAGCCGGGCGAACCAAAGGATTGCACATAACCGTTCAAGCCCCACAGCAATGAAAAGAGCCAGAGCATGCCCCAAAACGAAGCCGCGCCAAACAGCACGTTCACGGTGATGGTGCCCACGGCGCCGATGAGCATGGCTTTTTTACCGCCGATGCGGTCCGTGAGGAGACCATTAATGATCTGGCCGCAACCGTAAGCGATGAAATTCAACATCAGGATCGTGCTGATGTCGGATTTGGTGAAGTGGAATTCGTCGGCAATAGCTTTGTTGGCGTAGGAAAAATTGTAGCGGCAAAGGTAGAAGCTCGTATACATCAGGCCCACGGAAGCCCAATTCAAACCGCGCCGGGCACGGAAGCCCTTAGGATAGTTTACGTCTGTGCTGGAATTCATGAATGTTACTTAAACCTTGTGGAACCAAGGAAACAGCAACCACTCGGCGTGTCCAAGCTTAAAAACAAAAAACCGCAAAGCCGGTTCTCCCAAGCGGGTTGGCCGAAAATGAGAATGAATCGGGGCGCGAAGCGGCTGTCAACGCCGCAACCGGAAATATTGGGCGAAGTTAGTTTTTGGAATGGCCAGACTCCAACGATCCGCAACCAACGCGAGCGTGGACGTGTTCAGCAGCCAATTGCCGCCGCTGATATTCGTGGATGATTCCAACCCAAAACCTACGGCCCATGCGGGCCAAGTCAGCGTGAGATTGGTGACGTCTTCCAGTGAAGTCAGACTCACGGGCACCGCCAGCGCGTCGGGGCCTGACCGATAGTCCGCCAAGATTTCCGACGGCGTGAGGCGTCCGTCGTAAATCCGCAATTCATCAATCGTGGCATTCAGATACGCGTCGGAACTAAACAGTGACCGGCCGATAAACGACCACGCGCTGCTGACAGAACTGAACGCCGGCCAAGTGCCGGCGCGAGTGGAGGCGAGCACGCCGTTGGTATAAACAGCGGCGTAATTATTCGCCGGGTCCACGAGGCAGGCAACGTGGACAGTGCGGTTATCGAGCACGCCCGGAAGGGCAAAAGTCGTCGTGGTATTACTTCGCAGTTCCACGGTCTGCCCGCTGCTGCCATTGTGCGGGCTGAAGAAAAAATAATTCAGGCCGTTACCGCCAGAGATATTTCCGAAGTCCACGAGCCGCGCCCAATTGCCGTTTACACCAAACGTCGCCCAAAATTCTAACGTCACGGCCGAGGCACCGGACACCAGGCCGCCCGGCAGATTCGCGTAGCCACCCGTGGCCCCGGTGAGTTTCAAGGTGCCGTTGGTGAGCGTGGCATTGCCCATCAAAGTGCCGTGGGCCATTCCAATCGAGTCAGTGACCGCAGCATTCGTATTGGTGCTAAAACTGTAACGATGCGCCAAGGCCGGATGCGCCCACGCGAGGTCGCGGATTTCCGAGGCGCTCAAGGCCCGACCAAAAATGCGGAAAGAATCGAGCTGTCCAGCGAACAACGGGTCGGCGGTGAATTGACTTTTGCCGAGGTAATTGCTGCGGCAGAGCAATTGCCACGGGCGCAAGGTCAGCGCTAGGTTAGTCGTTACCGGCTGGCCGTTGAAGTAGAGCAATCCTTTGGCACCATCCAAAGTGATGGCGACGTGGCACCAGGAATTTGTAGGGAGAGCAAAGGGCGCATTGATCTGCTGCTCACCGGCGCCGCCATTGATGGTGATCGCAAAGCGCATCTTTCCCGCCGTCGTGCGCGGGGTCAGGAAAAAATAATTGGTGGAGCCCGTGCCGAAATCAAAGATGCGTTGCCAATCACCACCACCATTCCATTTCACCCACGCGGCGAACGTGCTGGCGTTCGCTACGGACAGCGGCAGTGAAACAAAATTGGTCATACCGTCGAGGTTGAGCACGTTGCCGCGCGCCACATCGTTCGTGCTGGCGGCATTATTCTGTAACATGCCGTTGTAAAGGCCGAGATGTTCGCGGGCATCGGTGTTGAAGGGGTAGAAGGCGCTCCAGTCATTCGTCAACGCCGGCCAGCCATCAGCCGTCCAATAGAGCCGATTCATCCCTACGGTAGCCGCACCATTATTTTTAGCGTCGTAATAATGGTAGGTGAACCAATTGGTGCCGTTGTCATCCATGATCGCCGCATGGCCCGGACCGATATAGCGCGCCGTGCTTTCCAAAACCATCGTGCCGCCGCCATTCACCAGATTCACCCCGTTCTTGTCGAAATACGGGCCGGTGACCGTGCTGCTGCGTCCGACACGAATATTATAAGTGCTGTCCACTCCCGCACAGCAACCGCCGAAGTTGACAAACAAATAATAATACGCGCCACGCTGATAAAGACAGGCGGCTTCCTCGGTGTTACTGAAAAAAGAGGGGCCATTATTCGCCACGCGGTAAAGAGGAGAATTGGCCGTGATCCGTTTACCCGTGGCGGGATCCAATTGCATCAAGAGAATCCCATCGGAGTAAGAACCAAAGGCCAGCCACACGGTGCCGTTGGTGTCCACCATGACGCTGGGATCAATGCAATTGTAAGCCGTGAGATCCGTGGTGGCGTTGGTCGGATAATTGGATTGAATCACCTTGCCCTGATCCGTCCACACCGGCGCACTCAACGATGGCGAAGTGACGAGGCCGATGGCGGAATTGATCGTGCCCCACTGTGAACAGGCGTAGTAAAGCTGGTAACGCCCGTTGAAGTAGGCGATGTCCGGCGCCCAAAAATACCCCGTGAAACCGGACACCGCATTCGATGTCCACGCGGGCGGACCACTGGGAAATACCGTAGTGGCCGCGCTCCAGTTGCGCAGGTCGGAAGTTTTTTTTCCTAAAATACCCTGCCCGTCACCGTAGATATAATAATTGGTGCCGTCTTTGATCAACGTGCCGGGGTCGTGCAAATAGTAGTCGCCATAAAAAGGTAGCTGCGCAAAAATTTCTCCAACCCCACCAGTCCAAAACGCACCAATAAAAATCAGTAGCCGCCAACGCGCAATTAAACCAAGCCACCAGCCAGCAGCGGTGAACTGGTTAAATTTCTTGGTGGCGATCATTGGATTATTGGTGAGATCGGAAACAGATGCTGGCCTAAATTATTTGCGAGCACCAGTAGTCGCGGTCGTTTTCTTCTCAGTCACCGGCGCCCATTGAGCCACCGCGCGCGCCACCCCCTCCGAGGTTTGGTTGATGCGCTGGATGGTTCCGTCCGCATTATAGTTCAGATAATCAATGCACACAGAACGGCGAAAGCTCCCGCCATTCGGTTGCGTGCCGCCGTTATGATAGATGAAGTAAGAACGCCCTTGGTAATCAATGATAGCCTGATGCATCGTGTTGCAATTGCCGGCGAATTCCGCCAAGAGGCCACGATATGTCCAGGGGCCAGTGATTTTGGGCGCCGTGGCGTAGGCGGTTTTTTCAGGAAAACCCGTGGCGTAGGACAGATAATAAATGCCTCCGTGTTGATGAATCCACGGAGCTTCAGTGAAGTTCGGCACGTCCACGGTTTGAATCGAGCCATCCAGTTCGGCCATGTTTTCCTTGAGCTTCGCGTAGTAGCAAACTGTGTTGCCCCAAAAAAGATACGCCTGACCATCCGCATCCAGCCAGACCGTCGGATCAATATCGTCCCAATTGATTTTGGTAGCGGTGGTCATCTCATTGCTTACCAACGCGGAACCGCGAGCATCTTTGAATGGTCCGGTCGGACTATCCGCCACGGCTACGCCGATAGCTTTGCCGCCTTTCGCGGTCACGGCCACATACCAATAAAATTTTCCCTGCCGTTCAATCACCTGCCCAGCCCACGCATCCGAACTCGCCCAGACGAAATTCGTCAGCGACAACGGCGCGCCATGCGGCGTCCAATCCACCAGGTTCGTGGAGGAAAAGCAGAGCCATTTTTTCATCTGATAAAAATGGTTGTTGTCTGGCGCCTCATCGTTACCAGTGTAGAGATAAACGGTGTCGCGGTAGACAAGCGCCGCCGGATCCGCTGTGAGCGGATTGGTGATGACAGGATTTGCCGCCAACAGAAAGTTTGCGGACAACTCGGTCATCAAGGCTGCGGTGATTAAATAAGATCGAAGGTTGCGATTTTTCATGGATAAGCGAGCCGGAAAAAGACGTTGGCCTGGGCGGCGTTCAAGGGGACAAAAATTGTATTCGTGGCGGCGGAACCTGGAACCGTGAACCATGAACCAGTTGCGCTCGGGCTGACCGAATTCGATTCCAACCGCCAACCCAAGTGATCCATTGGCCAAGCGAGGTTCAGCGAGCTATTGGCTAAAGCGAGTGAGGCGGCTACCGGCGCAGTGGAACTAGGCACCGCGCTGACTGGTGTTGAGTTAGGGCTTTCACCGCTGGCGTTGAGAGCGGAGACAACGTAGAAATATTTGGTGCCGTTGCTCAATCCTAGATTGGTGCTGGCGGTTATGGTGACATTGGTGATCGTTGTGTAAGACCCGCCGTTTGTCGTGGAGCGCTTCACGTTGTAACTCGTCGCGCCCGATGATGCGCTCCAATTTAACCCGACTTGATTACTGCTTGGCAACGCCGTCAAACCAGTGGGCACGGCGGGCGGAACGATTAAATTCGAGATGACCAAATTGCTGGCGTCCGATCCCAGCGCGTAAAGATTTGTCACCTGCGCCGCCGTCAGCGATTTTCCGTAGATGCGAAAATCGCGCGTGGAGCCGTTGATACTGTTATCACCCCACGGCGATCCGCCGTTGATGCCGATGTAATTCAGGGTGGCTAGCACCAGACCGGGATAAGTATTGGTCGGAGGCAAGCCAGAAAAAGATCCGAGCGCACCATCTATGTAATACGAGAGTGTCGTGCCATCGTAAGTGACGACCATCTGGTGCAGCGCGCCGTTGTCTTGATACTGTTCGCTGGCTTGCAGCTCGCTCGTGCCGCCACCGCCACCGATCACCGAAATGGTCGAAGCGTAGGGCGAATTTCCCCGCGCCGGAGTGGCCAAAAGATAACTTGCCGTAGTGTTGCCGCTGAACGAAAACAGTGTGCAATACCCGCCGCCGTAGTTGGCCACGAACCATGACTCAATCGCGAATGGCCCAGTGATGCCCGCGACAGCACTTGGCGGTAATTGCACGCCGTTTTGCGGCACGCCACCGCTCAGACTACCCGCTACCGCAGTGGAATTCAGCGCGCCACCAGTAATCGTGGCAGTCCCGCGCAAGGTGCCATGCGCCGTGCCGACCGAGTCGTTCGCATTGCTGGTGAAATTGTAACGGTGAAGCAAACCGCCCGTCGGCGCGGGTGGCGTTTGGAGCGTGCCGAAAATCTGGCAATCATAGAACGAAGCCCAGCCGCCGCTCGGCGTGATGCCGGTGGCCGTGATACGAACATAGCGCGCCGTCGCTGTTAAAATATTCGTCGTGGTGCCCAGCACGGAATTACCGGTCGCGTCCACGGCAGCAGTGTAGTTCACGTCGTTTGTGCTGACTTCAATCCGATATTGAAACGACCAGCCCGGATACCAGTAGGTGATGACATTGCTGAGGTTGTAAACCGAACCCAAATCCACCCGCCACCACTGCGGAAAGCTGCCGCCATTAGCCGTCCAACGGATCAAGGTAGTGTCGCCATCCACAGCATTCTCCGGCAACTGACCACCGCTGGAACTGCTCGCCGTCACGGGCCGGAATTGGGAGATCAAACCCGCCGCAGCAGTCGCCGGTGTGAGGTGGATAAATTTCCACTGCTGGTTCCAACTGCTGTTGCTGAACCAGCCTTGCAGCCCGGCGCCTTCAGCATTCTGACCGCCCGTGTCAAGCGCCTTGCCGTTGGCCACGTTGATGATTTGATAAAAGCCGGCGTCAGTTTTTAGCACTCGCCATTGTTGGCTGGCACTGGAATTTCCGACGGCCAAACCAAACGCTGAACCGTCGTTCGTGTTGCCGAGGGAATCAAGATATTTGCCCGTGGCGACCGAGCGCAGCGTGAAATAGTTGGTGCCGGGAACGAGGCTTAAAGTCCATTGCTGATTCACACTGCCGCTCGCGGAATAAATCTTCACCGTTGCGCCGTTATTGGTGGCGCCCTCGGTATCCAGCAATTTAATCGTCGCCCGATTGCGCAAGCGATAGGTGCCGGGGGTAAACCCAATGGTGCGATCCTCATCAACACCCATGTCCCGCAAAAATCCACCGACGATACCCACGAGGCGTTCAGGATTCACCGCTTCATTGTCGTAGTTCCAGCCATATGGCCAGTAATGTTGGGTGTCACAACCAATCGTGGCTACGGGGCCATCGTAAGCTTGGATGGCATTATTGGCGTAGGTGCCCAGCCACTGGCTGCCTTGGCGAAAATTGGCCCACTGCCCCTGACTGCCCGTGCCCAACCAGTGACACGTCTCGTGCATCGCCACGCGGTAACTGATGGAGCCGCCGAATTCAATCAAGCCGTGATAACCCGCCTGTGCCGTGGGCACGCCACTGTTGTATTGGACCCCGATGTTGTAAGGGTAATCCGCGTAGGTGTTCCATTGCGCCACCGCTTGATTCATTGCCGAGGCAATCGAATTGGAAATCGTGGCGGAAGGTGGCAATGACCACCAAAACCACGACAGTCCTGCGTGACTGGTCAACAGGCTGAAACTAACCACCAACAATCCAAGCAGTTTTTTCATGACTTAAATAATTCTGCGGCTGACCTAGTGACAATTAATTCACCCGGTCACACGCCACGGCACGGATAAGTTAAACGAACTAAGGCTTCACTACACACTGCGTTTTTACCCCAGTTTTTCCGCCATTTTTCCGGCCAGCCGCCCGCTCCCTTCGGCGCGTGAATTGACCAAAAATCAAACGGGCAGAGCCGCAAGTTTTCACTCACAACTCTGCCCGCCCACGGCTAACTCAGGCAACCACTTCCCAGTTAGCGCTCGATATTACGGTTTCACCATGCGGTAAAACACATTCGTTTTGGCGGGATCCATCGTGATATTCACCGTCGTCACGTTCACCGCACCATTGGCCGGATAGTTAAACCAAGCCGAGCCATTCACCAAACCGACGCTGTTCGATTGGAGAATCCAACCAGCATTAGTGGGCCAGGCGAGCGTCAGCTGATTGCCGGCGATGGACACCTGCAGACGCGGCGCATTCGGATTGATGGACGAAGGCACCACCAAACTGCCGGTGCCGGTGATGAAGGTGGGCGAGGTGGTGGCGTTATAGACGCCCGGAGCTTGACTGACCCCGTTCAAAACCAACGCCTTCACTTGATTGGTGACGGCGAAGCCCAATTGCAATGTCGCGCCACTCGCCACCGTGACCGTGCTGTTGGAAGACAAGGTCGGTAACGCCAACGCCAATGTGCCGGCGTTGACCGTGGTGTTGTTCGTGTAGGTGTTGCTGCCATTCAACGTCAACGTGCCGTTGCCGTTCTTGGTCAAACCGCCGTCTTGATCCACGCCGTTGTTGAGCAAGGCTTGCGGAATCGTCACATTGAAACCGGCCGTGTCAATGATGGCACCGCCGCTGCGGATGTTGGCCGTGGCGCTGCCAGAGTTGAGACTCACAAAGGAGGCGTTGTCGGCCACGGCTTTGAGCGTGCCGCCGTTGAAGTTTAACGTCCGGTTGCCACTGGTGTTGGCGGAAACGATGCCGAACACGGTCAAGGTGCCACCATTCAAGTTGAAGGTATTGCGAACCGTGGTGCCCGTGCCCTGATGCAAATCCACGACGCCCGTGCCGCCCACGGTGGTGGCGTTGTCGCTGTAGAAGGTCACCGCGCCACTGTTCAGATTGAAGACGTTGGTGCCGGTGTTACCGCTGATGGCAAAGCGAATGTCGGTGTTGGCGCTCAGTTGCAGCGTGCCGCCATTCACATCAACCTGGCTGGAGGCTGTGTCCCACTGGCTCATAATGAACCAACGTTTGGTGGCAGTCGCAACTTTCACGGTGCCGCCGTTGATAAACAGTTTACCAAAATGACCATTCGCACCACTGCCAGCAAACCCAATCATTAAATCGCCTTCACTGTTCAGTGAACCGTTGTTGACGGTGACGGTGCCTTTAGCGCTGGCCACGTTGTTGTTGCCTTGACCGATGCCCAGCGAGCCGACGGAAACGGTGCCGCCATTGATGTTCACCACGCCTTTGCCGCTGCCATTCATACCGACATACATAGCCCCAGTTACATTTACAATTGAGGTGTCGTTGACATTCATGAGGAAATCAGAACCGCTCGATTCCCCGAAGTTCATCACCCCAGAATCCGTCAACGTGGAGCCGTTGTTCAAGGTGACAGAACCTTTCGGCAAGTTGGTGGAACCCCCGTTGTAACCCGCGCTGAAGTTAGCGGAGGTGACGCTGGCACCATTGGTCAGAACGAGGTCAGAAGAAACCCCGCCGACGCCATTGCCACGGCCAACCGAGAACCAACTGGAGACATTCAACGTCGCCCCATCCACTACGATCTTAGCGTTGTTACCCGCCGCCCCGTTCGTGATGACACCGCCGATGACCAATTCGCCCGTCACAGTCTGCACGCTGCCGTTGTTAAACTTCACCGTGCCAGATTGGGCGATGAGCGGACCGCTAAAGCCGCCCGAAGTCGCCTGCGCCGCATCCCAAGTGCTGCTGTCCGAAACCGTCAACGCACCAGCTCCCTTTTTGAACAAGGAACCGCCGCCGACCACGGCACCACTGATGAGCGTGTTAGCCGCGCCATTGACCGTAAATAAATTGCCGCCCTTGGTCAGCCCTTGGGTGAGCGCCACATTGCCCGCCGCCGCATTGATGGTTTGAGCGGTGCTCAAGTTGATGGGCAGATTTAAGGTCTGCGCGCTGGCAGAATTATTCACGATCCCATTCGCGGTGACCGTCAGGGCGCTGCCGTTACCCGAAGCAACGTTGAAGACACCCGCGCCGCTATTGAACGCAATACCGGTGAAGGTGTAATTATTATCCACACTAGGAGTCAGCCGCGTGGTGCCCGCCAAGGTCAGACTGTCGCCCGCATAACCGGGCGCAGTTTGATTGGTCCAGTTCAAGTTACTGCTGAAATTATCATCGGCACCCGCACCATTCCAAACATCGTTACCAAGCACAACGGGCAACGAAAGATTCACGATGCCGCTCAAGGACGCGCTATCAGAAATAACGGTGACCAACGTTTTGGTTCCTGCCGTGGTGTCCGGCGTGACGATCACACTGTTCGTCCAAACATTGCCGCCCGCCGAAACGAGCGCCAACGTGGCGGAACCACCGATCGAACTGGCATCCACCGTGACCGCGTTCACGCTGCCGGGATTACCATTGGTGGCAGTAACGGTGATGAAGACTTTTTGGTTACGTGCCGCCGTGGCCGGTGCCGCCGTGGCCCCACCGCTCGGTCCGCTGGACGCGGTGTAGTGCAACGTCACCGTATTGGTGCCGGTGACGATGGTAAAATTACCCGCATTCGCTGGCTGCACATCCCAAGAAGGCACGCCGAAGAAGCTACCGGAGATCGGATTCACTGAAGTGAAGAGCACATAATCCGTAGCTTGTAAACTGGCCGACGGGCTAGGCGCTTTGATGTGAATGACGTTACCATTCGCCGTCAAGGTGCCGCCAACAGTGACGAGATCGTTTGTGCCCGCAGCCACGGTGCCGACATCAAAATAAGCCAACGCACCCGTGGCAAACGTAAGGTCGCCGGTGATGACGTTGGTGCCGTAAGCGCCATCCGCACCGCCATAGATTTTTGAACCGGCACTGGTATTCACCGAGCCGATGACCGTGCCGCCATTTAACAGCGTTTGATTGCCTGCCAATATGATCGGACTCAAGGCAGAAACATCGAGTGTTTTACCGGCCGCCACGGAGATGTTGGAAGAAGCCAGCCAGCCGCCGGACAAAATTAAGCTGCCGCCATTGAGCGTGGTGTTACCAGTGTAAGTGTTAGCACCCGAGAGAGTCATTGTGCCGCTGCCCACTTTGATGAGACTGCCCGCACCGCTCATGACCCCAGAATACGTCGTGGTGGAATTATTATTGCCTACCGTCAAAGCCACGGGCGCGCCGGTGGAATAACCAGCCCCGCCGGAAAACAGAATCGTGTCGGCCAATAAAACACTGCCGCCGCCAGCCAAACCACCCAGCGTGAGGTAACCAGGGCCATCCACCGTGCCGTTACCGAACAGCAAAGAGGCGACACCCATGCGTCCCGTCGTGGCATCGTTGTCGCCAGTCAAAGAGATGGTCGCGTTGGCAAAGACATTCGTGCCTGCCACATAGAGGTAGCTGCCGCCGTTGCCGGCCACCATTGGATTCACCGTCACCGCACCCGAGTAAGTATTTTGCGCTGCCGTTCCTTGGCTACCAAAAACCGCGCAAGAAGTATTCCAAGCGTTACCACCGGCCCACCCGGTGTGCTGCACAGTCAGGTTACCGGTGCCCATCAAGAGACCGTCAAAAAACAAGGCTTTGGGGAAGTTCGCTTCAACCAACGTTTCCCAAGGAGCATCAAACGTGGAGCCCACCGATGCGCCACCCGCGCCGATTGTCAGGTTGCCCGTCACGCGGTGGGATGCGTCAAACGCATACAAACTGCCACCGTCCAATACGACATTGTTAGAGATACTGTAAGAGCCAAACGCGTTGTTCGGCGCGTAGCCCAATTCCAACACGGAACCGTTGTTGACCGTCACGGAACCGGCGCCAAAAGGAGAGATCATTCCCGGAGCCACGGCATTCTGCGCGGCCAAAATACCAGCGCTCACGGTCGTGCCGCCGCTGTAAGTGCTGGCCCCATTCAACACCAAAGTGCCGGTGCCGACTTTGGCCAATGAACCCGCTCCCGTTAAAATTCCGCTGTAAGTAGTGCCGGCATTATTAGCGCCCACAGAAAGGGTGACCGCCGCCGCGCTACTATCCACCAACGCGGTGGTGTTGGTGCCGTTCAAACCGCCCACGTTGAACGTGCCGATGCTGTTGCTGAAGGTCAGCCCGTTCGCGGCATTGATGACCACGGTGCTGTTTTGCAGTGCGTTGGCATCACTCAATTTCACTGCGCCGCCAGCAATGGTGGTCTGGCCGGAAAACGTGTTCGCGGTAGATAGTTGCAACACTCCGTTGCCCGTTTTGGTCACGCTTCCAAGGCCGGAAAGGCCGCCGCTCAAGGTCAAATTCGTGGTGGTGGTGAAGGTCGAGGCGATGTCCACCGTGAGAGGCAAACTCAACGTCTGAGCATTGGCGGAATTATTCAACAAATTTCCCGCCAAGGTCAGTGAGCTGCTGTTGTCTGAGCCGATGGTGAAACTGCTGGCATTGTTGCTGAAGGTCAAGCCGGTGATGCTATAATTGGCATCCACATTGGGCGCCGTCCGCGTGCTACCTGCAAAATTGAGGCTATTACCAGAAGCGGCTGGGGCCGTGCCGCCAGCCCAGTTTAAGCTCGTGCTCCAATTATTGTTGGCTCCGTTGCCGTTCCAAGTGAAGGAAGTTGGCGGCACTAAAGCGGCGACAATAGCCGCATTGCTAGCGTCTGAACCCAAAGTGAAGAGCGTGGAAACTTGGCCGGCGGTAAGCGCCTGACCGTAGATCCGAAAATCGTAAGTTTGACCGGCAATCGTCTGGTCACCCCACGGCGAACCGCCCCCGACGCCGATGTAGGTCAGGTTGGAGAGAATCAATCCGGTATCGACAAAAGTATTTTGTAATCCGGAAAAACTCGGCAACGAGCCGTCGCGATAGTAAGTGATGTTGGTGCCGTCATACGTCGCAATGACGTGGTGCAGCGTGTTATCGTCGGAATAAATCCCGTTGGCCAATTGCGCCGTGCCATTGGTCAGCCGTAATTCGATATCCGATTGGTAAGGAGCGGCTCCGCGCGCTGGCGTGCCCAGCAAATAGTTAGCCGTGGTGCCATCGCTGAACGCAAACAAAGTGCAAAAACCGCCGTTGTAGGCGGCCTGATACCAGATTTCGATACTGAAGGCATTGGTGATTCCCGCCACCGCCGCCGCCGGCAAGCCCACGCAGTTTTGCGGCACGCCACCGCTCAGAGTGCCAGTCACACCTGAAGGAGTGTTCAAGACGCCACCGCTAACCGTTGCGCCGCCATAAATAACCCCGTTTGCTGTGCCCACGGTGTCATCAGCACTACCATCGGTAGCGAAATCATAGCGATGCAGTAATTGGGCTTGGGCCGAACCGCCCAGCAGTCCAATTAAAAGCCAGGCATAAACATGGGCTTTATTTCGTTTCAGGCGGGTTAGGCACCCAGCTAGGCTACGATGAGGATTTAGAACGTGGTTTTTCATAATGGGTTTGTTTTTGCTAAGGGCGGCCGACCAAGAAATCCTACGAGGATGGCTCGTAGTGAATTTGCAACAGTGGGCTTACCGGTTAATGCGATTTACCCGCAAAAATTTCCGCCAATTATTTTTGAGGAAAGCGTTTCGTTTATGAACGCGAAGAAAAAACCACAAAAAACTGGGAGATTGACTGCCACCGCACCGTTTTTGAGCGTGGGCTAGGGGCTAACCGCCGCAGGTTTTTCAATCAAGGCTTCCGCTTCCCGCAGCAATATACGGACGAATAGCCAGTCATACCAAAAACCATCAGCCCCGTTACCCGCTTGTAAGCCACCAGCAAATCCGGTCTCGACGATTTTGCGGCCTTGCTCCAATTCCGCCTGCGCCATCGCCACTTCGCCCAGCCGATAACACGCCATCGCTTGAATGATATGAGCCGTGCCGTGCCGACTGGGATTATATTCCGCGTATGCCAGACATTTGCGACACCATTCCTTGGCAGTGGGCGTATAATTTTGCCGGTAAGCCATCAAACTGAGCGAAATGCAGCGCCAAGCTGCCATATTATCCATTGATTCTGCCTCGTTGATGGAATCCGCCGCCACATCATAAAACGGCTGCAATGATTTCAGCAGCGCCTCATCCGCCGGCAACAGCAGGCTGATTTTCAAAGTGCGTTCCGTAAAAATCGGATCAGTGCCACCCGAAAAACGCGCAATCGCCGCTCGCCGAAACCGTTCGTAACCTTTCATGTCACCCCGCTCGATCTGGATCGGGCCGCCCTTGAGAAGATCGTCCGTGATGGCCCATGAATCATCCCGTTGATCCGCCTCCAACAATAAATCAAAACGGTCGCCCGCCTGCGCCCAACGGCCTTTCAACGCGTGCCATTCTCCCAGTGTGCGCAAGACCGACTCTGCTTCCAAAGACGGTTTGGTGGTGACCACTTGGCTGACCAATTCATCCGCTTCGCTGATCTCATTTTGACTGATGAGAAAAGCCGCCTGCGTGATCCGTTCCCGATCCTCGGCTTCGTGGCGCAAACGTGACTGTTGTTGTTCCGCTACGTGCGCTTGCTGTTCCGCTGCCACCGCCCGTTTCCGCGCCTCACGTTCCTGATGCCAAAACCAAGTCGCCACGCCCAAACCGCCAATCAAAGCCAGCGCCACCATGGTTCCCGCGATAAAAGTAACCTGATTTCGCCGCACTAATTTTTGCAGGCGATAAACGCGGCTGGGCGGGCAGGCCACAACCGGCTCATTCGCCAAAAACCGTTGCACATCCATCGCCAAACCATTGGCCGTTTCATAACGCCGCGCCCGGTCTTTCTCCAAAGCCCGAATGACAATCCAGTCCAAATCACCCCGCAACTGCGAAATCAGTTTCAGTGGCTCAGCATGACGACTCCGCGCCATCTGAGCTAAGGCTGCCCCTTGCATCGTCGTCACCATCACAGAAGGGCGCGGCGGTTCCTGCTCCTGCAACGTGCGGCGCAAACCATCAATGCCGCGTTGGAGCAATTCCTTGGTTTCAAAGGGCGTTCGCCCCGTCAACAATTCGTAAAGCAACACGCCCAAACTGTAAATATCACTGCGCGTATCCACATCCACCCCGCTCATCACCGCCTGTTCCGGACTCATGTAAGCCGGCGTGCCGATGAATTGTTCATACGCCGTGAAAATCGTGCTGTCAGTCAGCCGCCCTTCAATCGCCTTGGCGATCCCGAAATCAATCACCTTCGGCACCGGCCGGCCGTCAATGATGGTGATCAATATGTTCGAAGGTTTGATGTCCCGGTGAATCACGCCTTTTTGATGGGCGTGTTGAATGGCCTGGCAAACGTAGATGAACAGCTTCAGACGAGCCTCAGTATCCAATTCATTTTGATCGCAGTATTCG